>JANOZG010000839.1:0-14719 GCA_031429275.1 Planctomycetota bacterium | reverse complement strand
TGCCGGAACAGCGCTTCGCTTGGTCCGGCCTACGCCTGCGACGTGTCATCGTGGCATTGTGATCGATCAGAGCTTATTGTATGGCGGTCATCCCAAACAATTCTGCGTTCCAATCAGGAGCCCTGCCTTGTCGAAATTTCGTTATTGCCTCAACGCCAGCACAATTGCCACGACACCAATTCTGAAACAGCTGGAAGTGGCGAAAGCTGCTGGCTACGAAGCGATTGAGCTTTGGCACGACCATATCGACACGCATCTCGCCGCTGGCGGAAGTCTGGCGGAAATCCGTCGAGCGATTGATAACAGTGGTCTGAAGATTCCGACGACGATCTATCTGGCGGGCTGGTTTCAGCCTGCGGGTACCGAACACGATGTCGCGATTGCGGAAGTTCGTCGGAGACTTGAGCAAGCCGCAGCCGTGGGAGCGGAGTTCTCCATTGCTGGACCTCCGCCCGGAGCCGCTGACCGCGACCTCGGCGCGCGACATTACTCGGAACTGCTGGAGCTTGGGAAATCGTATGGTGTCAAACCGGCGTTCGAGTATCTTGGGTTTGTGGACGACATCAATACGATCGACGATGCCATCGACATCATTCAGCGATCAGGTCACCCTGATGCAACCGTGGTGATTGATCCGTTTCATTGTTGGCGAGGCTGTGGGTCCGCGGCGTCGATTGGTAAGCTCAAAGCAAATCAGATTGCGATTTCGCATTTCAACGATGCTCCTGCAGTTCCGCCTGCGAACATGCAACACGATTCGGACCGAGTTCTTCCTGGCGACGGCGCTATTGATTTGAGGTTCTATTGTGATCAACTGGCGGCAATCGGCTATGATCGCTATCTGTCGCTGGAATTGTTTCGAGAGGACTTGTGGGCCAGAGATCCTTTGGAAGTGGCAAAGGTCGGGCTGCAGAAAATGAAGGCGGTTGTTGAGGGGTAGAATTCGTTACAACCACTTCCAATCTGCAAACGTCGCCGCCTGGCCAACGCGTTGACCGTTACTGTCGATCAGATTCCAGATGATCGCCTGTTCGATGAGGAATCGTCTGCCCGAGCCAGTGATGCGGATACCGCGATAGTCGTCGACAAATCCATCTCGAACCGCGCGGGTCATGAGCTGCGCACGTTCGTCGCGATGCATGGGTTCGGCTGTCAGGCGCGATGGCATCGATGTAAGCGTGGGAATGTCCATTTCCCACAGCGTCAACGCTGTTTGGTTGCCGTAGTTCAGGATTGGGTCGTCCTGTGTTCCATGTGAAACCACGACAAATGGTGCCTCAAAGACCCCGCGAGCATCGTCGTCCGGTTGCCCTGTGCGCGGGATCAGTTCGCGGCCGACATAGTGTTGGAAGGAATCTAGCATAATCTGAGTGTGAGCGATCCAGTTGTGGTCGCGCCAGGGAGCGTCAGTGGACATAGTGTGCTGGTTGATGAAAGTTAAACTGAGGAAAAGTGAGATTTCGAATCCGGGAAGTCGAATCATAGTGAAATCGTTCAGATCGGGCTTCCCGAAAACTCAAAAAGCCATTCAAATCCCACCATGAATTACCTCGCACATGGATTTCGATTTCTCGATTCGCCACTGATGGTCGCTGGAACGGCGGTCCCGGATTGGCTCAGTGTCGCTGACAGAAAAGTACGCGTGCGGAGTCGCAGGATTCACGAACGCCTTGATTCGCTGGATGCTGATCTGCGGACAATTGCAGAGGGCATGTTGCAACATCTGCATGATGATGATCTGTTTCATCGTTCCGTGCGGTTTGTAATGCTCGAATCAGAACTGTCATCGCGATTTCGCCGCATCATGCCAGATCGTTTTGATCATCGACCCCCATTTCTGGGGCATATTGTTATCGAGTTGTTGCTCGACGACTTCATCGCGCAGCAAATGCCCGAAGTGCTGAACGAGTACTATGCCGCTCTGTCGGAGGTATCAGCAGTTCAGATTCAAGAGGCTGTGAACGCTGTGGCAGCACGTTCGACCGAGAACCTTGCTGAATTTGTACAGCAGTTTCGAGCGTCACGTTTCTTGTACGACTATGCCGACGACACGCGACTGCTGCGACGATTGAATCAAGTGATGAGACGAGTCACTCTTCCGTCGCTGGATGCTGATTGCCTGCCGGTGCTGCAGGAAGCTCGACAATTGCTGCTGCAGCATGGTGAAGAGTTGTTGTTTTCAGTGAATCCTGGCAACGTTGAAACTGACATTTCGACCGTACATCACAATTGTTGACGCATCAGAAAGTCTCCCGTGAATCAGGCAGTGCGAATCGGAATTGCGGTCGTTGAGTCGGCTGGCAAGATTCTTGTCGGTCGACGAGCCGCTAATGTGCCCTTGCCGGGGCTTGCGGAATTCCCAGGCGGCAAATGCGAAAGCGATGAGACACCGCGATCCTGTGCCGTGCGGGAGTGTCAGGAAGAAACTGGACTCATTGTTGTTCCTCGCGAGCATATGGCAACGATTAAACATTCTTACCCGCACGGCGATGTGGAACTGCATTTTTGGCGATGTGGATTGAGCCCTGGATCGCCGGACAACTCGACTCCGGAAGCTCCCTTTCGCTGGATCGCGTTTGATGAACTGTCGTCACTGGAATTCCCGGAAGCCAACCGCACGGTGGTCGAGCAGTTGACCAAATAGACCGGGCGAGCGGCTGGGCGTCAGCCCTCCGTGTGGCTTTTCCGTTTCAACTCTTCCACAAGCTGTCGAATGTGGCGTCTCCGAAAGTTCAGCGCGACTCGAAGTGGCGGCCGCGTGGCCAGATGCCGATCTTCTTTCTGAGTCTCGTGAAAAACGGCATCTATCAAAACTCCCAATGCATAAACTCGTAAGAAGCTGATGCCCGGGAGCAGCGTCGCCTTCGAATACTGCTTACTCCACCGTCACGCTTTTTGCGAGATTTCTTGGTCGGTCGACATTGCAGCCTCGCAGGAGTGCCACGTGGTAGGCTAGCAACTGCAGAGGAATCGCACAGACGAGTGGTTGCAGATACTCTTCGACGTCCGGCACATAAATGACATCATCGGCGACTCTCGCGATATCCGTGTCGCCCTCGCAGGCGATCGCGATAATCGGGCCTTTGCGAGCTTTGATCTCTTCCATATTGCTGACGACTTTTGGGTAGATGCCGCCACGAGGAACTACGAACACGCTTGGAGTCTGCTCATCCACTAACGCAATCGGACCATGTTTCATTTCAGCCGCAGGATACCCTTCGGCGTGGATGTAACTGATCTCTTTCAGTTTCAACGCGCCTTCCAGCGCGACAGGGAAATTGTAAAGGCGGCCAAGATACAGGAAATTATTAAATCCGTAGTACTTGTCAGCCACTTCACGGACCTTGTCGTGACACTTCAGGGTCTTGCTGATCTTGTCGGGCATGTCGCGGAGTTGGTTAATGATGCGGCGGCCGGCGGGATAAGACATGTGTCGCATCCGTCCGAGGTGCAGGGCCAGAAGCGTCAGTACTGTGACTTGTGATGTGAATGCTTTCGTTGACGCGACGCCAATTTCAGGGCCAGCATGCAGATAGATCCCGCCATCGGCTTCTCGGGCGATTGTGGAACCTACTGTATTGCAAATGGCGAGTGTGGGATGTCCCTTGCGTTTGCATTCGCGCAGGGCGGCCAGAGTGTCGGCGGTTTCGCCGCTTTGAGTGATCGCAAAGACCAGCGTCCTGTCGTTCATCGGAGGATTGCGATAACGCAGTTCGCTGGCGTATTCAACTTCGGTTGGGACCCGGGCGAATTCTTCCAGCAGAAATTCACCAACCAGACCTGCGTGCCAGCTCGTACCGCAGGCGGTGAGTACAATTCTGTCGACTCGCCGCAGGTCTTTAGCGGACAGATTCAGACCGCCCATGACGGACGTTGCTTCGTCCGAATCCAGACGGCCACGGAGTGCATTTTCGATCGTTTGAGGCTGCTCGTAGATTTCTTTCAGCATGTAATGTTGGAAGTCACCAAGTTCCGTGTCGGCCGAGACCTGTTCGAGGACACGGATATTTGGCGAAATGCTGCCGGTCTTGCGATGATCAATTCGCAGTCCGGTAGGTTGCAAAACGGCGACTTCGTTGTCCGACAGATATACGACTTCTTTGGTGTAGCCAACCAACGGACTGGCGTCACTGGCCAGGAAGTATTCGTCTTTACCGACACCCACGCCAATGACGAGCGGACTTCCGCATCGAGCCGCAATGACGGTGTCGGGACAGTCACGGAATATGATACCCAGTCCATATGTCCCTTTGAGTTTTTCCAGCGTTAGTTCAACCACTTGCAGGCAGGTTTCGATGTCGGAGGGGTCTCCTCCGAGCTTCACCTGTTCTTCCAGATTATGCGCAAGCAGGTGGGCGGCGACTTCTGTATCGGTCTGAGAATGAAATATAAATCCCAGGGCGGTGAGCTGTTTGCGGAGTGTGTCATAGTTTTCTATGACTCCGTTATGGACGATCGCAACTTCGCCATTGCCTCCAAGATGAGGATGCGAGTTTTGATCGGTCGTCGCACCATGCGTTGCCCAGCGAGTATGGCCGATACCGACATGTCCACGGACTGGTTTTGCCTGCAACAGGCCTGCCAGTTCAAGCACGCGGCCTGCCTTCTTGCGAACTGCGAATTTGCCTTCGTGCAGCACCGCGATGCCCGCACTGTCGTAGCCACGGTATTCCAGCCGGTGCAGGCCTTCCACAAGCAAATCGGGCACTGAACGAAATCCAACGTAGCCCACAATTCCACACATCGCTCAATCCTTTGGCAATTAAATGGTCTTCGCAGACAACAGAATGACCAGCCCGCGAAAAGATCCTTCAGCAACCTAAGACAAACACCATTCTTAGGTCAACGTCGATTGTGGGTAAACGCTGCGGGTTGAGGAGTTCCGTATGCGTAAACTTCGGGCGAATAGAATCGATCTGGTCTAGAGTTGATTGCTGCGGCGAAAACTGCCGGTATTTGGATCGTAAGAGTTTTTGGTATGCTGAAGCATGAGTTTTCGGATAAACTGCTGCGAAGAGACCGCTGCCATCTCGTTTGGAATTTTCAATTTATGCAAGTCACCAATTTCTTGCCGGGAATGAACCCATATCTTCAGGTCCGCTGGCCCAATGCGCACACACGATTGATTGCATATATCGGGGACGCTCTCAGTGAAAAACTGCCGAATGACCTGGCCGTGATTGCTGAGGAATCGATTTCTATCGACTTCGACGCTGAGCCGGATCTTCGTATGCATGCCGATGTGGCTGTTGTTGAGCAACAGAGGATTCGATTCCCTGATTCGATTCCGTTGCTGCAGGATACATCGACACTTGTACTTGCCGAGCCGGAGACAATCCGTGTCTCGCCAACCGAGCGATGGCTGGAAATTCGCGACATCGACAATCACCTGGTGACCCTGATCGAACTGCTCAGCCCGAGTAACAAGACTTTCCATACCTCAGTCAGTATCGCGATTCGTCATGAACAACTGATTCGAAGTGGCGTCAACGTTGTCGAAATCGATCTGTTTCGTGGTGGCTTTCGAACGCTCCCGGACTCGTTGAAAGCGGAACTCCGTGAAACGCCTTCGCAAACGATGTATCTGATTGTTGTTGGGAAGGCTCACCGTCCTGACGAGCGTAAGGTTTACTATTGTCCGCTCCGGGAACGATTGCCTGCCTTCGCCGTACCGCTCCGAAAAAATGACGCATCCGTACCTCTGGATTTGCAGCCGCTCATTGACCGCTGCTACCAAACCGGTCGCTACTGGCAACTCAGCCAACGCCCGCTCCCATCACGAGGTTTGGCCGACGACGAAAAGGCCTGGATTGACGAACATCGTGCCACTGCGGGGCTCATTGGCTAATCGATGCGAAACGCTGGCTATACTCAGTCTCGTGAGCCCGGTGTCACTTTCAGGGAGACCTCATTGCCGTCACGCAACACGGCGATTTCAGTCTCTTGACCGGATTTGAGTGCTTCAATGGCGTACGTGTAGTCATAAATGTTTTCGATTTTTCGTCCCGCCAGTTTTATGATCACGTCTCCACCTTTCACTCCTGCGACCTCGGCGGGTCCACCCTTGGCGACACCCGACAACATAACACCTTTGACATCAGACTGGGCATAGTCCGGTACGGTCCCTAGATAGGCACGCAATGACGCGCGACGCTGGCCGTCTTTCGGTCGTTCCTGCGCCATATAGACAGGTGAATGGTCCGCTGTTATCAAGTGGCGACACACGAGGCTCATTAGATTCGCAACCTTTGCGACACCTTCATAGTTGAGTTTTTCCGGTGTATCGCGCGGAGTGTGATATTCACCGTGATTGCCTGTGAACGCGGAGAGAATTGGAACGCCGTGCAGAAAGAAGACCTGAGCATCTGTGGGCAGATAACTGTCATCCTGCAATGTTAGCGAGAGTCCCAACGGTACGTTGGCTTGTTCAATCAATCTCTGCCATGCCGACGAAGAACCAATTCCCTGCAAGACGAGTTTTTCCTGCAGTCGACCAACCATGTCCATATTCAGACAGGCGGCGATATACAGATTCAAGCCACCTGTGTTTGGTCCTGTGGATTCATCAGCCTTGGTATGCGGCTCATCATCGCTGGACTCATCGCCCTGCACTGCCGCTGCGTGTTGTGAGAACATGGTTTCCAGATTCTTTACATAGTGGCTGGATCCTAAGAGCCCGAGTTCTTCTCCAGACCATGCCGCAAACACAACATCGCGCTGAGCCTGAAACTTGCCAGCATCTTTTGCCAGCGCCATGGCTTCAGCGATTTGCAGCATCGCGGAAACTCCCGAGGCATTGTCATCAGCACCGAAGTGGATTTGAGATTGTTCGTCGCCCCGAGCCAGTGAACTTCCATTGGGTCCAGTACCAAGATGATCAATGTGCGCGCCGACGATGACGATCTGACCTGCGGGTGAATCGTTGACCTGTAGTCGTCCCAGAACGTTCCGTCCCTTTTTCTTTTCCTGCTGAATATCGACCGTGGCCGAGATCTTCAGGCCGTCCAGCGGAAATCCCATGGCGGGTTCGCCGGAATCCATCTTTTGCTGCACGGTCTGCAAGTCTTTGCCACGCTCTTTAAACCATTCAGCCGCGACGTCATCTGTCACGCTGAAAACGGGTAGACTTGAACCCGCAAGTGTACCGTCAAACAACAGCGGAACGAGTTGTTCTTTTACGCCCGATGTTGGGCCACTGACGACAATCAAACCGCGTGCCTCCATGTCCCGAGCCTGCATCGCTTTGAAACGCAGGCTGGAAAATCGAATAAAGTGCTGGCGTTGTTCGGGAGTCAGATTCTCGGGCATGAAGCGAAACACGACGACCCACTTGTCTTTGACATCCAGATGCACGAACGAATCGTATTCCTCAATGCCATCAGCGGCAGGAGCACGGATGCCGTATCCCGCGAAGATCACGTCCGACGGTTCAACGCTGGTGGAGCCGGAAAACGCCAATGGCCGCCAGTCTGAATCAAGCGTCAAGGACTTCTGATGTTCGCCGATATCGCCAGTCTTGCTTGCAACCGTGACAGAGTTGTTTGGTCCAGTCGAGATGCCGGATGTAAATTCAAACTCCTGAAAGTACGTGTCGTTATCTCCCGCCGGCAACAGACCCATCGTTTCAAAATTCAGTGCCACGTAGTTTGTCGCCAACTGCTCGCCTTTTGTGCCCGTCAATCGACCGCCCAGCTGCGGTCGGCAAAGAAACTCAACATGACGTACAGCATCCGCAGGCGCAAAATCTCCACGCGCTTCGGGCGATAAAGCCATCACGCGTTTACTCTCAGCGGGCTCAGCCGGAGTTGTTGACGCGTCGGGTTTAAGTTCCAGTGCTTCCAGTGCGCGAGCGTGATTCCAGTCGGACATGAAAATCTGTGACTGTTTGGACACAGTACGATTGGTCGTCCATGAAAGGTGTTCGCCGTCGGGACTGAACACCGGAAGACCATCGAAGCCCGGCGTACAGGTCACGCGAACGGGTTCATGTTTCCCCGCAGCATCGACCATGTAGAGTTCAAAATTGGCGAAACCATGGCGATTGGTTGTGAAGATCAGGTACTTTCCACTGGGATGATAATATGGAGCCCACGACATGGCTTCCAGATGTGTGAGTTGTTGCTGATCACTGCCATCGATGTTCATTGTCATGATTTCAGCGATCGCGCCGCTTTCATTGAAGCGACGCCAGCAGATGCGTTTTCCATCGGGGCTGAAGAATGGTCCGCCGTCATAGCCGGGTGATGTTGTCAGCCGTTTGACGTCGCTTCCGTCGGCAGTCATCACATAGATCTCATTGGCCCATGCCGGATCGGTCTCAAAGGCTGTTTGTTGTTCCGAGGTTAGTTTCTCTTCATAAGCCGAACGGTTGGAAGCAAATGCAATCAACGAACCATCCGGCGACCAGGATCCCTCCGCGTCGTAACCCTTTGTGTTGGTGAGTTTGTGGTATTGTTTTGTTGCGACGTCGTATTCGTAGAGTTCGTAGAATTCGTCGTAGTCCCATGCGTATCTGCGTTCTTTGCCTGACTCTCGAAGTTCGATTTCTTCCTTCTGTTCCTGAGCTGCTGCGGGATCATCCTGAGTAGAAGCGAACAGAACTTTTTTGCCATCAGGATGAATCCAGGCGCATGTGGTTTTTCCAGTGCCCGGTGTGATGCGTTGAGTATCGCCACTGTCGAGATCCATCAGATAGATCTGATAGAACGGATTTCCGGTTTCACGTTCGCTCTGAAAGACCATTCGATGACCATCAGAACTGAAGTAGCCCTCGCCAGATCGTCGGCCTTCGAATGTCAATTGCCGCGTTCTGCTGATGAGCTTTGCTTCTAATGCGATTGCTTCAGCGGGATTGGATTCGGTGATATCCGGAGCGGCTGTTTGAGCAAACACCGATGAAGTCGCGGAGAAGATTGTTGCAACGATGATCGCGCAGCTCAATGCTCTTACGCGGGAAGAAAACTGAAACACGGCACATCCTTCATCTCGCAGGACGGATCACCAGAACCGTCCCGACAATTGAAATCAGGACGGGACTGGAGTCCCCTTCTAATGTAGTCAATACGGAAACAGCTCGCGAAGTACAATCCTCGCGAGCTGTTGGCATGTTATGCTTTGTATTGCTGATCGGCTAGTTGTGCGATGGCAATGCAAACGGATCGGTTGCGACTGGTTTAGTGATTCCGCCTGAGCGAATCAACGAAACCGGCACACGACGGGTTACAACAGCACCGTTTTCGACAATCTGAATCTTTTTCAGATTCTGGCGAAAGACTCGCTTTGTAATACCGGTAGTTTTGCGTCCGTTACCACCCAGGTATTTCGCTTTGCCGCGTTCGACCTTCTTGTGTCCTCGGCCCGGCTTAAGGTCTCCGTACAACTCAATCTGAGATGCACGCTTGATGCGTTTGTTTTTCTTCAGGGTACTCATGGTACGGAACAATTTCTCGTCAGAAGGTTAAGTCGTTCCCAAGTGGAAGGAGCGAAGGATAATCGGTACACGAGCTTAGTTCAATTGAGTTTTGATCGTGGGAATGGCTCGAATTACGGCTTTTCCAATAAAAAGGCGAGGTTCTTTATCAGAACCTCGCCCTCAGATTTCGCGAAATCTCGGTTATTTGGAACTATTCAGCGACGTCGGTAGTCCCTGGAAGTTCACCAGCTGTGATCAGATCACCAAAGGTCTGGGTCTTGCCCTCGACCTCAGTTTTGCTCTTTTCACCTTCTGTTTTGGTGAGAGCTTCCTTGATCTTGTCCATGTCAGTTTCGTTCTTCTTTTCTAGTTTGCCAGCCAAGGCAGAGCCGTAGTTGTTTCGCTTCTTCTTATCCGTCACTGGATGGCAAACTGCACAAGTTAGCTTGCCGTCTGTGCCATGTTTTTTGGCAAGATCAGGATATTTGTCGTTGATAGCGTCTTTGTACTTTGGGCGAGCCACAGCTTGGTTGCCAGTTACGACAAACATTGATGCAGCCAGTACGCCGGCTACAGCTACACGCACACAATTCTTCACAGTCAGCATTAAAACCTCCGGAAAACTTTTGATACAACGTCTGCCACCACGGAGCGTTCCATTCTTCGACGAACAGACCAAGAAATCAACACACTCATCAAAAAATGCTCCGCACTTTGACCGTTTTTATGGCCGCACGGGCGGCTTTGTCAATTCAACAGCCATGGAACATCCTAAATTGTTGCCAGCGAAGGCATTGGCAGGATGCCATGTTTTTCAGAAGTTTCGCTATAAATCTCTGACTCCCGCTGCATGGTCAGGATTTTTTGCCAGTATTTTGCACCCCGTCAAAACAGTTTTCAGGACGTTTTCTGTGTCGGCTTTGAGGTTGCTGCCAGCTTTGAATTCCGGTTGTTTCGATCGCTCTGTCGACAGAACAGTCGGTCTAATTGACACAAGTTGCCTTACCTTAATAGTCTTATTCATTTAGCCGGCTTTACCCTGTCTTCGCTTAATGAATGATCAGGAACCAGCCGATAAATCACCAGGACTGCCTATTCTTCGCAGGTATGAAAGTTGGCTGCGAGTGAATTTATACGGGATTTGCATCAATTCGATGAATGGCGGTTCGCTGTCCATGCGAAAGGGGGGAATTATGCGATACGACATCGCGATCATGGGGAATGATGAGGCTGCGTTGGAAATGGCGTGTGTAGCAAGCAGCGCTGGGCAGCGTGTTGCGATCGCGCTGCCGGAACAGCGGCATTCGTCGTGGATGATGGAGCAAGCTTTGCGTCGTCTTGTCACTGAACTGGCCGTTGAGTTCACATCAGTCCGTCGTGCATTGTTGCGGCGCAGTGGGACTCCGCGAATGCTGAAACGGTTGCTGAGTAATGCCCTGAATGCAGAGACGTCTGAGGCGATCTCTCTTTTTGAACGACTGGGTGTCGATATCGTTCCGGGAGAATCACGTTTTGTCACACGGAACAGCTTTACTGTGACGAGCGGCGTGTCGTTCAGACGAACTGTCGTCAACGCTACAAATACGGTTATTGGGACCGGTGTCCGTCGCGCCGCCGTGCATCGTCCACTGGGGCTATTGCCGTTTCGCAGAGTTGAATCTGTACTTGAAGGAAGTTGCCTGCCTGAGTCGATGATCATTTTGGGAGGAGAAGATTTTGGGGCAGGATTTGCTTCACTATTGAGTCTGTTTGGTGTCCACGCCAGTCTTTTGACGCGAGAAAACAGTAACTGCGACCTGCTGGAACTGGCTGAAGACTGTGGCGTTCAGATCTTCTTTCATCCTTCAGAGCTTGGGCTCAGCGCTGAGGGCCATGTTTCTTTAGACGATCAGCAGATCGTGGATTGCCGCCGAACGGTTGGATTTACCGAACATCTTGACCTCGCGACGATCGGTGTTGAGCCGGACGAACACGGACAGCTTTGGTGTGCGGGGAATCTTGAGACCTGGTGCTCGGGAGTTTTTGGAATCGGTTCGGTGGTTGGCTTTTCGGCTGATTCCGCAGATCATCCCGCTGTGCAGGCAGAACGAGTACTGAACCGGATTCAGCACCGTCTGCGAAAACCGCATTTTCTTCGAAGTCGCATCGGGGCGAAGGTGTCGATCTGAATCCGCAGCCAGTGGCATCAGTCAGCGTGCCGGTACGGAGGAGTACCGGCCCGCTGACGCCACGCCACTCCGCTCGCCGTTTGGGATAGATCAGACCACGTAGAGTCCGCGATTACATTCGCGGCATCGCATGAATTCTCCGGTGCGAATCCGGACGAGATCCTGATTGGTCACTTTGCAGTTACAGCCATCACAGAAGTCATCTTCGATTCCGGCCAATGCACCAGGACCGTTCGCGGTCCGAAGGCGGCGGTAAGCTGATAGTCCTTCACCGGGTGGGATAACTTTTTCGGCAATTTCGATCTGACTCTTGAGGTTTTCAAGGGCTGCTTCGAGTGCGGGTTTTCCGGCTTCAACTTCTGCTTTGATCTCAACCGCTGCTTGTTTCCGGTTCTTCAGGTCTGATTCCAGATTTTTCAGAGTGACCTGGGTCGCATCGATTTCTTCCATGGCTTCGAAGGCTGCATTTTCCATCTCAGCCTGCTCCTTGCGGACGTTCGCAATTTGAATTTTGACAATGTCAAATTCTTTGTTGGACGTCGCTGTGTTGAGCTGCCCCTCATATTTTTTAAGTTCTGCTTCTTTTGTTTTCAACTTGAGGTTCAGTTCATCTGCAGTCTTGCGGGCTTGCTTAATCCTGGTCTTTTGGTCTTCAATCTGCTGTTCCATCTGTGCAACTTGTTTTTCCGACAGCATGATGGATCGTGGGCCTTCGGAAAAGGCCGTTTCTGCTTCGGCCAGTTGCCGTAACAACGAGTGAAGTTGACTTAGTGCAATCGACAAATCCGATGCCATTCCGTTTCCTGTTCTGCTGAGTGAGTTTTGAATTGTGCGAAGCGATGTGCAATTCAGACTGCGGAAATTCCTGTGTAGTAGTCCGGCTCTGCGCCCGACTTCCATTTGATGTTACAGCCGATGCTTGGTCGCTGTTCACTTGGCACTGATCTACCGGTCAGTACTGCGTCGGCCGCCATTCGCAGGTCAGCACCCGTCACGGGTAGACCATTTCCCGGGCGGCTGGCATCAAATTGGCCTCGGTAGGCCAGTCCGTGGTCTTTGTCGAACAGGAAAATGTCGGGAGTGCAGGCGGCACGATACGCTTTGGCGACTTCCTGAGTTCCGTCAAACAGATAGGGAAACGAGTAGCCCGCAGAGCGTGCTTCTTCTTTCATTTTGTCAGGTCCGTCCTGTGGGTAGGCGACGACGTCGTTGCTGCTGATACCGACGATTGCCAACCCCTTGCTGTGATATTCGGCCGCAAATTCCTGCAGAGCTTTGCGAATATGAATGACGAATGGGCAGTGATTGCACATGAAGACAACCAATAGCGGCTTGCCTGCGAAGTCGGTTCGCGAGACTTGCTTTCCATCAACATTGGTCAGAGAGAAATCAGGTGCCTGAGTCCCGAGGCTGATCATTGTGGATGCTGTTTTGACCATTGTGCAAACTTTCTGTAATTCGTGCCTCAAAAAACGCGACTATAAATTCAACACTCGCATCGAACGCCATGTGGCTCACGACCTTGGCTGAAAACTCAGCGAGCAGTCTTTTGCTCCCGAAGTTTTTTAATAAGAGCATCGATGATGGGTTTCGGGACAAAGTCCTTCAATCGTTCGCCGACATCATCCTTTGCCATTCTTGCAATCTGCTTGATAAGTGAGCTGGAGATATGTGCAAACTTTTCAGCAGACATGAGAAACACAGACTCGATTTCTCCATCGAGCACGTGGTTCGCCAGTGTCATCGTAAATTCCTGCTCGATGTCCGTCAAAGTTCGCACTCCACGCAGCAGGATGCGACTGTTGCATTGACGCACAAAATCAACCGTCAAACCGTCGAATGTACGCACATCAACGTTTGAAAACTCGGCCACAGCCTGTTCGCAGAAGTTCAGACGTTCCTCGCCGGAAAACAGCATCGTCTTGTCCGGGTTGACGCCAATTCCAACAGTGACGTGTTCGAAGATCTTTGAAGCGCGGCGGATAATAGCGAGGTGCCCCAGCGTGATCGGATCAAAACTGCCGACGTAGACTGCGGAAAAAGAACGATGTTGTTGGGCCATTGCTGACTGTCCGGGAATATGGATTCTGACGACGTTTCAGTACAGGTTAACAGACCGAAGCGGAATTCTCGCGAGGCTACGAAGGTCTCGTTCCGAAAATCGCAGGATCTGACTGCTGGCAAAATGGCAGAAGCCTCCCAAGTTCCGCCATTGGCCTGGCCGAACACAAGGAAAACCTCTAAGCTGATTGCTGCCAATCCTTTACAACTGACGATTTGGCTAAAATACTCTATAAAAAGTCGTTGTGTGCAATTGGAACATAGTGTGCATCTAAGTCTCGATTCATAAGCGTGTCGCTGAATTTGACAATCGTTTATGATGAAGTTGCCATCACAAAGTTCCTGGAGTTTCCAATGGCCATTTTTCGCTGGGGTCAGCCGTGGGACCCCTTTCGCGATCTGGAACGAGAAGTTGATCGACTCTTGCAGGGCGTCAGTCTGACACTGCATGGCGTTCGGTTCAGCCGTAGGTTTCCGCAGGTGAATCTGCAGGAACTGGACGACAGTTTCGTGTTGACGGCTGAAATCCCCGGCATTGACGTCAGTCAATTGGAAGTGACGATTGCGGCAAATTGCCTGACAATCAAGGGCACTCGGATGCCACCGGAGGAAGCTCGCGAAGATACCTTTCGCCGTCAGGAAAGATTCCACGGGCCGTGGCAGCGGAAGATTCAATTGCCGGATCGCATTAACGAGGACGGCATGCGGGCGGATTACAATCGTGGAGTTCTGCGAGTCACGCTTCCCAAAGCGCCTTCATCTGCGGCGCGACAGATTAAAGTCAATGAGGGTCCTTAGCGTTCTTCACGCTGGTGAAAGTCTGTACTGATGAATGAGTCTCAAAATCCTGCTCAGCCTTCCGAATCAACTTCCATGATTCCCTCATCCACCGAGGCGGCTGCCCCGTCTCGTCTGCTGTTTAACCCACCCATTGATATTTATGAAACTCCAGACGGACTCGTGCTGTATGCTGATCTTCCAGGAGTTGATTCCGAGGGCCTTGATCTGCAGGTTCAGGACAATCGGCTGACGTTGTTTGGACGAGTAGCCTCGACGGCTGCTGAGCCGGCTGAAATCC
>JANOZG010000838.1:0-2618 GCA_031429275.1 Planctomycetota bacterium | reverse complement strand
CCAGCAACGTCAGCCTTCTTCCGCAGGTGGAACAGATTTTCAAATCCAGATTTCCGAGGTCCCTGACGATCTGGTGCCGCTTTCCTCCCAGTCAGCCATCGACGGAGATCCCCTGATGATTCAGGCCCTGAGCATGATTCGCGACGAATTCGAACCCTCAACATGGACGGCGTTCTGGCGAATGGTTGTGGAAGGTCACGGCGCTGCCGAGATCGCGACAGACCTCGGCTGGATTGATCCAGACGACGCTTCCAGCCACGCCAAAGGCACAAAACGTGTTCGTCAGGCGAAGTTTCGGGTCATGAAAAGAATGAAAAATGAATTCGGCGAAATCCTGGATCTGGAGCAGGAGTAATACATCTTCATTGTCGTAAATGCCGGTGAACGAAGCACTTCGAGCGATTCGCTGTCCAAAATTCTTTTTTCGCGTGGCGCTCCAGCGTTTAACTGTTGTTGAAAAGAATGTCTGGGCCTCCCCGGCACCTCACACTACGTGCAATTTGGGCTGCCATAGATTCTTCAGACAGTCTCTTCAACATCTTTGAGTGTCCTGTGACTTCATAAGTGCAACCAGGAATTACGTCAGATGAATGAGCAACCGTGTCCACACGACGAACAACTCGCCTCCTTCGTTCGTTGTGAACTCTCCGAAGAAGTGGCAGCAAATGTGCTTGATCATTTGGACAATTGCCCACACTGCGAAGAAACCGTCGCGAACCTGGAGCACACAATGAAGTCGGTGTTGCCCGGGGCTGCGGGGACGATGATCGACGTACCGTATTCCGACGAATCAGCATGCCAGCGTGCAATTCAATCACTCTTAAGTGAATTTGCCACGCCGAGTTCAGACGCAGATCCCGGACCCAAACCAGAATCGATCCCTGGAGATGGTGTTCGGGCCGAATTCCAGACGCTGCGGGATTTTCGAATCATCGAAAAAGTGGGTCAGGGCGGAATGGGGTCCGTCTACAAGGCTGTTCATCAAAGGATGCAACGGACCGTTGCACTAAAAGTCCTGCCGTCAGCCATGATCGGCGACCAAAGCGCAGTGGCTCGTTTCAGCCGCGAGATGTCCGTTTTAGGACAGCTCAATCACCCAAATATCGTTCAGGCCTTTGATGCCGGTGATCATGATGGACAACATTATCTGGCCATGGAATTCATCGAAGGGCAGGATCTGGCCTCAGTACTTCGAAACCACGGCCGCTTGAGTGTTGCGAACGCATGTCTGGTCATTTCTCAGGTGGCCAGTGCTTTACAGTATGCCCATGAGAAAGGATTTGTGCATCGCGACATCAAACCCTCCAATTTGATGCTGGCTGAGACAGTCGGTGCGGATGGAAATCCACATGCCGTTGTCAAGCTCCTGGATCTTGGCCTCGCACGTGTATTTGAGCAGCGTGCCTCCGCGGATGTTAGCGAATCGCCGGAACTGACGTCCGCCGGACAGATTATGGGCACACTCGACTACATGGCTCCGGAGCAGGGCAGCGATTCTCATCAGGTTGATATTCGAACAGACATTTATTCGTTGGGAGCAACGCTCTACAAACTTCTCACCGGTGACGCACCGTTTGCCGAACATGCCGGCAAAGCACCGATGCAGCGACTGATGGCGATTGCGACGCAGGAAGCTCCAGCCATTCGCTCAAAACGGGCCGACGTTCCAGCGAGGCTCGCTGCTATCGTGCATCGCATGTTGGCCAAGAAACCGGAAGACCGTTTCGCCACGCCGGCGGAAGTGGTCGAGGCGCTGACCCCGTATTGTAACGGAGCTAACCTGGCGGCTCTGCTGATTTCTCAAGGTGCGACTCGCACGCTGGAAACTCCTTCACAAGTGCCGATGCCGGCCAGGCAATCCGCATCCGGTCGCGGCACCAACCGTCGATGGAAAACTGCGTTGGCGGGATTCGGAGGGTTCTGTTTTCTGGCCGCCATTCTGTTGATCACCACTCGCCATGGCACCGTTGAGGTGACGTCGCCCGATGGTAGATTGCCTGATGATGTGACAGTGGTCGTCTCGCATGGCGGTGATGAAATTGAACTGCTACAGGCGGATAACCAATGGTCAGCGAAGATCGTCAACGGCGAATATCAGGTTCAGTTACGCGGCGGCGAAGACCGGTTCGAGATTAAGGACTCCAAACTCACGGTCAGTCGCATGGGACACATTGCCGTCACGGTGGACCTGCGGAAGCCGGTGCCGGATTCTGAGAAACCGGTCGCGACGACCACGCCACCCGGCGAGCAGCCACGCACTACGCCCGCTGTGCCGCAGTCACATCTATCGACAGAGCGATGGGCGCTCCGGTTTGTGCATGTGGAGGATCGCGTTGAAGTGCCGCCTCTCCCCATCGACTGGACACAGCCGTTTACCATTGAGGTCTGGGCCGAACGCGATCCCAGCACGAAGAGCGACGGTGGAGGTGGAATTTGGAACGTCATAAATCTCTCGAATTCCTGCGGCTTGGCGTTCTTTCGAGCTTCGATGGGCTGGCAGATCCTGTTTTCTCAGCGACTCACTGTTGGCGAGAGTCCGAAATGGAACACGACGGGAAGCCGCGTCCACGTTGCCGCACAATGGACCGGCGAAGAGATGCAGCTCTTCGTAAATGGCA
>JANOZG010000837.1:0-3779 GCA_031429275.1 Planctomycetota bacterium | reverse complement strand
ACAACACCTTCAGCGCTGACTGGCTGAACATGAATTACGCCAAAACCGCCAGCCGCCGCAAGCAATGCCAGCCGAGTTGTTTCAGCACTGCGATCATTCAGCACGTATAGAATCAGACGATCATCCAGCGTGCGTTCAATATCGATCAGCTCAAGCTGCATTTTCCATTTTTCAACTCGAGCTGTCCACTCGGTGAAACTAACTTCCGCAGCATGTTGATCTGCAGAATGGCGAGTCAGATCGTCGTCGGTGGCGATGCGAATCAATTCACCAGTCGGTGTCGCGTCCTCACCTTCCGCTGTTTTGGCATTTGGAGGTAACGTCTGCAAAACGGTCGCCAATTCCTGACCTCGATCCGTGGACACAACGACCATCGAAGTTCGATCCGGCTTTTGTCCCCAAGCTGCAAACCTGGCGACCTGCGGAACGCGGCCGTATCGAGCGAGCACAAGAAATTCGGGCGCACGCTCCTCGAGCTCTGGGACGCCTTCGCATGTTTCTTCAGTCGGGGCTATCATGTTTACAACCTTGAATAATGAATCGTGTTCGGCGAGCGGGGGATGCAAATCCCCTGATTGCGTTTTCTGAACAGCGAAGAATCAGGGGACTGACGTACCCGCTCGCACTGCTGTTTCGTTCAACCTACGGCATCGGACCTTGATCCGACCTGCGGCATGTACAACACAGGTTAACATCCTGCAGGGAAAATTCATTTCGCCCGAGAGCGTCAATTTCAGGAAATTCCCGCATGGCATTCATCGAGAACCAGACCATTTTATGAACGTGTGATGAAACGCATGTGCATTTTTCTCACGTTCGACCGTTAGGTTGCAGACTTCCATCGCGTCGAGGCCAATTCGGGACTAGACTTTCCGTTCACATCAGTGTGTTTCTTCATCTCTTTGTCAAAGACTCTGGATTTTCGATGTCTTCAGTTTTAGTCACAGGCGGAGCCGGATTTCTCGGCAGTCATCTTTGCGACCGTCTTATCGAACGCGGCGACGACGTCATCTGCGTCGATAACTTTTTTACGGGCACGAAAGAAAACGTTCGACACCTAATCGGAAATCCTCGATTCGAATTGATTCGTCACGACATTGTGCATCCGTTGTATGTCGAAGCCGAGCGCATCTTCAACCTGGCATGTCCCGCATCGCCGGAAGCCTATCAATTCAACCCCATCAAGACGATCAAGACTTCCACGGTCGGCATGGTCAACATTATGGGACTGGCCAAACGTTGCGGTGCAAGAGTGCTGCATGCTTCGACATCGGAAGTTTATGGCGATCCGCAAGTGCATCCGCAGACAGAAGACTATTGGGGGCACGTCAATCCCATCGGCCCTCGCAGCTGTTACGACGAAGGCAAACGCATCGCAGAATCTTTGATGGTGAATTATCACGAAGCGCATGGCACCGAAATTCGCATTATCCGCATCTTCAATACCTATGGTCCACGCATGGCACCGGATGATGGTCGAGTTGTCTCGAACTTTATCATGCAGGCACTGAAGGGCGAAGACATTACTGTCTACGGTGATGGATTGCAGACGCGATCATTCTGTTTCTGCAGCGATCTGATTGCGGGTATGATGAAATTGATGGATCAGGATGAACACATGGGGCCAGTGAATATTGGCAACCCAGTTGAGAATACAATGCTGGAACTCGCCCAGGCTGTGATCAAGGTCACCGGCAGCAAATCCAAAATTGCACATCGCCCGCTGCCGCAGGATGATCCAAAGAGACGCTGCCCAGACATTACTCGTGCGAGAAAATGGCTGAATTGGGAGCCACAGGTTGCGTTGGCGGACGGCCTGGCGAAAACCGTGGAGTGGTACAAAGGAAAGATCGCAGCGTCGAAATGAGATTACTTGTTCCCAGACTCCTGCCTCGGAACACACTGTCCGGAGGCTCTTGCCTCCTGCTTTAATCGATGGAGGCTGGAGCCTCCGAGCCAGTGCGTTCCTGGGCTGGAGCCCTGGAACGAGTTCAATATGCGAAAATGCCATTACTCGACTCTGGAGAGTCGAGTTACGTACCGGAGGGCTAACGCCACTCCGCTCGCCAGCCAACTGAAGACTGAAAACTACGAACACAATCATGAAAAACATCCTCGTCACCGGCGCGGCCGGGTTTATTGGAATGCAGACTGCGGCGCGATTGCTTGATCGCGGCGACACTGTTGTCGGCATCGATAATCTGAACGACTATTATTCTCCGCAGCTCAAGCAGGATCGACTTGCCCAGCTGACAGGTCGCCACGGTTTTCAGTTTCACAAACTGTCGCTCGAAGATCGCGATGGAATGACTGGGCTGTTCGAATCGAATAAGTTCGACAGCGTCATCCATCTGGCGGCTCAGGCTGGCGTGCGATATTCGATCACTAACCCGCACGCCTACGTCGATGCCAATCTGGTCGGCTTCATGAACGTACTGGAATGCTGCCGACATCAGAAGATCGGCCATCTGACGTACGCTTCGTCCAGTTCAGTTTACGGTGCCAATCGCAAGACGCCGTTTTCCGTGGACGATCGTGTTGATCATCCGGTCAGCCTGTACGCGGCGACCAAGAAAGCTAACGAACTGATGGCTCATACGTACAGCCATTTGTATGCACTTCCGACGACCGGCCTGCGATTCTTTACGGTCTACGGTCCATGGGGACGGCCAGATATGGCCATGTGGCTGTTCACGCAAGCGATCCTCAGTGGTAAACCGATCGACGTCTTCAACCACGGGAAAATGAAACGCGATTTTACGTTTGTCGATGACATTGTCGAAGGCGTAATTCGCACTAACGACACGATCCCGACGGCCCTGCCCATTTCCGCAACAGCCGACGATTCGCAAACCGCCGCGCCATATCGCGTCTATAACATTGGTAATAATCAGCCTGTGGAGCTGATGCATCTGATTGAGACTCTGGAAGCTGCACTGGGGACGAAGGCTGAAAAAAACATGCTGCCGATGCAGCCAGGTGACGTTCCGGCAACTTTTGCCGATATCGAAGCACTCCAGCGGGACGTGGGCTTCCGTCCGAGCACGCCAATTGAGACCGGTGTGCAAAAATTCGTGGATTGGTACAAACGCTACCACAAAATCTGACTGGCAAAAACTGCCGGAACTATCCGCCAAGCTCGTTTTGTGTTTCGCAACGCAGCGCAGGACTGCCGAATCCCGGTATTCCAGAGTTTGAAAGCGAAATACAGTACCAGCTGCCTGAGTCGAACCCTTTCGTTCGACCGACGCGTTGCTGCTTTCCGGAGATCCCAGCCAATATGCCTCAGGCATTGCGAAAACATCGCAGACCTGAACATAGCCGCAAGAAGATGACGGTTTCCATACTGCTTCTTCTCACTTGCGCGCTGGTCTCGCCTGGCTGCGCGACTTTGGGACTAAGCGATCAGTTGTTTTCAGATTCTGATTCGGGGCTCGACGAGCAGTCCACGATTCGCTCGCAGAATTCTTCTGAAGCGGATATCGCTGCACGCCGGACCGCAACAGTAAGCGCCGACTACAGCCCGCTCAACGCAACAAGTGGTTCATCCGTGACGGATTCTGCCGCGTCAGCCAACGGCAACGGTGTGATACCGGTCTTTACAACGGGTCACGCGTTTGTGCAACGGCGAGCGAAACTTGGCAAGCCAATCCCGATTCGCGACAATATCGAACCTGGTTCGGCAGAACGAACCGAGTCGATTGGAACGCCCGCAACGTTTCAGAATTCAAACCCGACGGGGAATCCAGAGCCAGTCCCGGTGCAAACTCCTGTCGTCC
>JANOZG010000836.1:0-2032 GCA_031429275.1 Planctomycetota bacterium | reverse complement strand
AAGTGAAGCCCATCAGTCATCTGTTGCCGGGAGTGCTCTACCACCACGAACGTTACGACGGTGGGGGATATCCGGAAGGTCTGAAAGGCGAGGCCATTCCGCTGCTGGCGCGCATCATCGCTGTCGCCGACAGTTACGACGCGATGAGCAGTTCCCGTCCTTATCGCATGGGCCTCTCCAACAGTCGCACCGAAGAGATTCTCGCGGAAGGGGCCGGTTCGCAATGGGATCCGCTGGTAGTCGCAGCGTTCCAGCGTTGTCGGCAGCGTGTCCATGCGATCCGTCAGCGTGGCATCGGCGAGTCGCTGCGACACGCCCTCGATTGCGCGCTGCGCAAAAACGATGACGTCTCAGGGGGTTCCAGCACTGTGTCTATCGTTGCCACCTGAACGGGGAACAAAGGGACATTCCAGAATGGAATTCAGTGAACCTGCATTCCGCACACCGCAGGACGAGCCCATCTGGCTCGTCCTGTTCCACTTAAGTACAGTGTGATTCAAGAACAATCGCTCGGCCCGGATGGGCAACCGACGCACCATTTGACGCATTGCCGTTGTGGACCGGCGCTCGCGATGCTCGCTGGTCCCATCCCGGGCTGTTGAGAATCTGGAATAGTGGGTCGTTTTAGTTCACATGGGACTTTTTTCGCTAACTCTGGAGAGCGAGTCGGCGTTTGGAGAGGGAGGTAGACTCCCGGTTGGGATGCGTGTTGTCTTGCGGATAGAATCTTGCGGGGCATTTTTCATCAATCAGCGTGTGGTGGCTCAACGCCTGCCGGATCGTGTACTTCGTGGACGAGGCGGGACCGATCTCGAAGTTCGGCTTCGCTTACGGCACGTTGCCGGGACACGTCGAGAGCGGCGAGGAGCGGGTCCTGGTCGGACGGGACTGGGGCGACAGCCGCCCCTGCTTTTAGTACCCTTTCCGCATCGATTCACTCCTCGAAGATGACGCGAAGAAATTCGTGTTGGGCCTTGTGTCAGCCAACTACGCCATTTCAGACCGTTCTCTTTGTGGACCATTCTCCTTTTCTTAAGCATTCGCCGACACGCAAGGGCGAACCGTCCGACACTCGTCGGACACACCTCCGTGCAGGTGTTCTTTGACGCCCCGTACCTACGTCGGTCTGATCGACCGAGTTGCGTCTATCGGGTCGAGTGGACGATCTGGCTGGTGCTCTGCTTCTGACGCAGTCGATATTGTTTTCCGGAATTGCCCACAATGGTTGGCCGAATCTCGATGATGACGTCGACGAATACGATGAGTCAGGAACGGAAGCGAGTGGAACGAAAACCTCTTGGTGCAATGCACGTTGAGAATTGCCTCCTCTCACTCCCGTCCATGCAGTTTCATCCACGTTCGTTAGATTTCAGTGGGGAAACGGCTCACACTGCCGGGAATGCCTAAAATACCACCATTCCACGATGTAATTACGGGGTTGGCGCCATGCTCTTCACGCTGCGCCAACGCATCCTCACCCACGAGTTCGCCCGCACCACCAAAGCTCTACGACTGCACCTCGGACACTATTTCCCTGGACGAAATCGAACGGATCGTGATCTGACAGAAATTACCGCACGGTCACGTTCGTGCGTGCTGGCAATGAAGTACGAAAATGTCTAATTTTCGTCAAAAACTTGAATATGTGACATAGTCACGCTATCGCCTCTTGCTATAGCTGAGCAACGAATCCTTCACGTGAAAGCCGAGGTGCAATGCCAAGAGACAACTACATCATCACTTCCGACGATGAAATTCACGTCACATTTTACCTGAGTGGTCGGTTACGCAATTATGGCTTCAAGTTTCGTGATTCTGTTTCGTCTACACAGGCCGAAAGCGACTATCGAGCTGCTGCCAGCGAAAAGACAAAATCAGCACGAGCCGCCGCGCTCAACGTTTGGTGCGAGAGATATCTGTTAAAGGCCGACTGGCGTAGACTCAAAACTGCAGTCCGCAAACGCCGTGAACGCTGGCGACGCAGCGAAGAGACAAAGACTGTGACTTTGACAGCAAAAGCTTATAAGCTGCT
>JANOZG010000835.1:0-1799 GCA_031429275.1 Planctomycetota bacterium | reverse complement strand
CTCTGGCGAGCGGTGTGGCGTCAGCCCACCGGTACGATGCGATTCGTCACGAATCGACCAGCACTCACCGGTCTACAATCGTAAAATACCGACAAGCTGACACATGCCGCTCGCCGCCGACCGAAGGTTAAACGAACCCTCGAATGCCAGCAATTCGAAGTTTCTTATTTCGCCGCATCGGTATCGACCGGTGACTTCAGCTGGACGACGCTGTCAGGCAAAACGTGGCCCATTTTTTCCTTTTTTGTGGTCATGTAGCTGGTTCTCAGTTCCTGACGCGGAGCCACGATTGGAACCTGTTCCACGACGTGCAAATCAACACCCGTATAGACGAAAGCGTCAGTCTTCTTCGGGTTATTCGTCAGCAATCGCACGCGACTTAAACCAAGATCTTTCAGGATCTGCAAACCGACCATGTAGTCACGCATGTCAGCCTTAAAACCAAGCCGATGGTTCGCTTCGACCGTATCCAGTCCCTGATCCTGCAACTGATACGCTTTCAGTTTTGCCAACAGGCCAATTCCTCGACCCTCCTGCGGCAGATACACCACGGCTCCGGTGCCTTCCTCATGGATCATCTTCATGGCCATTCGCAACTGGTCGCCGCAGTCGCAACGCAGCGAATCCAGAACGTCGCCTGTGAAGCAGGAGGAATGCATCCGAATCAGTGGAGCATCGACCGCGTTGAGATCTCCCCAAATCAGAGCAAGCGGTTCCTGGATTTCGTGTGCAACCTGATACCCAACCACCGTTGGCGTACCGAAATCGGCAGTTGGCATCGGCACGGCCACAATGCGAGTCACCAGTTGTTCCCGCAATCGCCGATACTTGATCAGGTCCTCGATGGAGATCATCGGGATTTCGTATTCTTCCGCGATGGATTGCAGCTCCGCGAAGTCCGCCATGCCGTGGCTGGTCTGGCTGCAGATTTCGATCAACGCCCCCACCGGACGTTTCCCGGCGAGGCGCATTAAGTCGATCGTGGCTTCCGTATGACCCGCGCGACGCAGGACGCCTCCATCCATGGCTGCCAACGGATTTACATGCCCAGGTTGCAGGAAATCATCAGCGATCGCAGCTGGATCCGCCAATGCGCGAATCGTCCGCGCTCGATTCAACGCACTCACGCCGGTACCCGCCGACACATGATCGACAGCTCGCAGGAAAGCTGTTTTGTTCGGAGCGGTGTTGCTGGATTCGTCGACCACCGGCCGCAGCTTCAGACGCATGGCCTCTTCTGCGGCGACAGGAACACAAAGTGTCCCGCGGCCTATCTTCAACATGAAATCAACTTGTTCAGGCGTGATGGACTCAGCCGCACAGATGAAGTCTCCTTCATTCTCGCGATCTTCGTCATCAACAACAATGATCATTTCGCCCTTTTGAAGAGCGTCGATCGCCTGCTGAATGGTTTGCAGCGGCACGGGATTTCACTTCTGCGTAAATGGAAAGCAAAAACAGTCGGTCTCAATAATTTTGCCGACCGTCTTATCTTAGGTCACACTCAATTTCGGACAACCAGCGTGTACTGAATTGTCCGCCTGCGGAAACCTATCGCTGACGACGTCGATCACGACCTTTGTTGATTGGCCGAACTTGGCGATCTGATGTTGTTCCCTCAGATGGTTTGCGCTTGGACTGCTTTGCCCGAGCCGGTTTGGGCTTTGCAACTCCCGCAACGGTGGTCAGCTTTTCCTGCGGACGAGCTGCCTGAGGTCGTGTCGTCGCTGGCCGCCGAATCGCTGGTCGCTCGGCATTCGTCCGATCAGATCGGCCGGTCCGTTCCGGCCGAGCGGGAC
>JANOZG010000834.1:0-6563 GCA_031429275.1 Planctomycetota bacterium | reverse complement strand
AGGGCCTGTGGTGCGACAACCGTTGAGTCTCGCCGAGCACAAGACACAGTTGTGTCGGGAAGATCGAAGGCCTGCAGAAACGGGATTGGCAAGCAGCGTTTACGGACGAGAAACACGCTGCGAACATCGGTCTGATCAGCTTCGTTGGCGTACCAGCCCTGCATGCGTCCATCGTCTTTGCCTTCGATCGCTTCCAAAATTGCTGGTTGAGCAAACAAGAGCTCATCCGGTACCTTTGGCCAAATTGGTTTTCCGGCATCGTACGATTCGAGAAGTCCAGATACGGCAAGCAGACTATCCCGGAGTGTTTCGGCATCGAGACGGCGGACGGACTGGAGCACAGGAGTGGGGCTGGCATCTTGCCTGTCTTGTGCAGCAGTACTTGCCTCGTCGGACCTGGCAGGCTGGAAGCCCGCCCCACTCGGTTGTCGATAAACCGCCGACAGCACGATCATGCGATGGAGTTCCTTGATCGACCAGCCGCGATCCATGAATTCCAAAGCCAGCCAATCGAGCAACTCAGGATGCGTCGGCCTTGCACCGCTGAAACCGAAATCGTTTGGCGTCGCCACAAGGCCGGTTCCGAAGTGCTGCTGCCAGACTCGATTCACGATGACTCGCGCGGTCCATGGATTTTCTGGCGAAGCAATCCAGTTCGCCAGTGCAAGTCGACGGCCGGTCGTGTTGTTACGAGGCGGTTCAATCGCAGCCTTTTCCGGCGTAAGAACGGAAACGAATCCCGGTTCAACCTCTTCACGCGGCGATGAAAAATCGCCCTGATAAAAGACATGCGTCGCAGGTGCCGTCGAACCAGAATCTGTCGCGCCCATTGCGCGGCGCGGCTGCCTCTTTTGCGATTCGATTTCCGCAAGTTTGGATGTTAATGCGTCGTGACGCTCTTTGCAGGTTTCGTCGAGAGTCGCTTGCTCGGCCTTCAGTATTGCAATCCGTTCGTCGGTTGCTGAGTTGTGCTGGTCAATTTCGGCCTGTTCGTCGGCAACCGAAACGGCGATGTCATCCTGCGGTGTGACGCCGGCAAAGAAGGCTCTCAGACGATAGTGATCCGCCTGCGACAACGGATCGTACTTGTGATCATGACACTGACAACACGACATCGTCAGACCCAGAAACGCGGAAGCAGTCGTGTTGGTGAGATCTGCCATCATTTCGGCGTGCAATCGATGTTCTTCCTGAAAGATTGCTGCCGTGCTGTCCCATTGGCCAAGACGCAGGTACCCGGTGGCAATCAGCATGTCAGCTTCTTCCGGAGTTGTTGGCACGCGGCCCACCAGTTCATCCCCCGCCAATTGCTCGCGAATGAACTGATCGAAAGGCTTGTCCTGGTTGAACGAGCGGATCACATAGTCGCGATACTGCCATGCCAGCGGACGAAATTCGTCCCGTTCGTAGCCATGCGTGTCGGCGTAACGAACGACATCCAGCCAAAGGCGAGCCTGACGTTCGCCGTAATGAGGTGAACCGAGCAATCGTTCGACAAGTTTCTCGTAAGCATCGGGACCAACATCTGCAACAAACGCAGCGACGTCGTCATAGTTGGGCGGCAAACCGGTGAGATCAAAAGTCAGCCGTCGAATCAGCGTGCGTCGATCCGCTTCGGGTGGTTTTTTGTTGACTGCAAAACTGAGGGTGTCGATGTTTTTTGACAAGGGAGATTCCGATCCTGAAGTCGTCAACTGCGGCTTGGGGTTAAACGAGGTTTCCGTTTCTCCCGGCTTCTTCAGCGACCACAACTCCAACCGCTCACCACGAAAGCTCTTTCGAATCGGATTGCGTTGATCCGTAAATGCATCACCGATGGGCGATCCATCAATTGCGCTGCCAACATCATCAGGCCGATACGCGTCGAGTGAAGCAATGGTTGGCCCCAGAATGATCGAATCAAAAAATGCTTCTTCGCCGCGATCACATGTCGGAGCAATCCCGGTCAGCGTGAAATCTCCGATGTCCTGCCACAAATCAAACGTCTCAACGGTCCATTCACTGGGAGCTTCATCGCTCACCGAGATCGCGGCCCAGCCAGTCGAATTCGGACCCGCAACGTATCGACCTTTGGCGGCCCTGGCATCCGGCCAATTTCCATCCGCAGCGAGTTCGATCATCACACTGCCTTCACCTCGCTTTTTCCACGCCAGTCGGAGAAAACGGAACTCACCAGTCTGTGGTTGTTCGCGGATCGCAAAATCCCAGCCGGGAATTTTCACTCCATCACGCTGCAGCGGAGTGATTCCTAACGCAGCTGATCCTGCGTGAGCGTCCCCCTGCACTAGCCGACCTTGACCATTCCCGCTTCCAAGCGCCGCAAGAAATTGCGGTTGATCCTCAAACAACACCGCCACCGGTGCTGGCCACGCCGCTCCGGATTTGATCCAGTCTGTCAGCGTCGCGATTTCGTGATCAGTCAGCTTTTGCTTGGGCGGCATCTGCAAATCTGGATCATTGAACGAGATTGCCGTCACCAGCAAACTCATATCGGCGTCTCCCGGAACGATCGTCGCCCCTCGATCACCGCCGTGCTCCGCCGCCGCGAGAGAATCCAGCCTCAGGTTCCCTTCCTGCTTCTCCGGTCCGTGACAGGAGATGCACTTGGCCACAAGCAGCGGCTGAACTTTGCTGATAAACACCCCAGTATCGTCGCTGGCCTGAAGCTCATGGCCGAAGATGGCTAACAGGGTGGCGACAGGAAAAAACGTCAACAAGTGTCGCACGGCAATGCTCCAGCAGAGTGATCGACCTCGACCACTTTGCATCAAGGAGTTAATACCTGTCGTAGTGGATTTCGTCAGAAATCCCGTGTTCAAAAGCCTCTGGTGAATTCCGCTACGAATTCGAATACTTGCTTTTCGCTCAATGCTTAGTCGAAAAAGTCGTTCGGTCTTCGTTGACTCCACGGTTGATTCAGATATGCCGATCGTTTTACAGCAACTCGCTGATCGGCGAGCCAAACGGCAGAATTGGCATTGGGCGGCCGCCGTAGTCAAGGAACGAATCTTCAGGGTTGATGCCGAGATGGCGATACACTGTAGCCCACAGATCGTTTGGTGTCAGCGGGCGTTCTTCCGGATGTTCGCCTTTCGAATTCGTTGAACCAATGACCTGGCCCGTGCGAATTCCTCCCCCAGCCATGATGAGCGACATCGCTTGCGGCCAGTGGTCGCGGCCAGGTTGTTTGACACCGGTTTGGGTGCCGATGCTGTTTTCAATTCGCGGAGTGCGCCCGAATTCACCAGTGACAACGATCAGCGTTTTCTTATCGAGACCTCGTTGATAGACATCTTCGATCAACGCAGTCACGGCCTGATCATAGATTGGTAGTCGCACATTCAGGTCGTCCCAAATGTGACAGTTCACTGCGTGCGAGTCCCAGTTGTAAGTGCCTTGCTTGAGAAATGGAATTCCAGATTGATACGGATTCTCCATCACTACTGTGACAAAGCTAACACCTGCTTCTACCAGTCGGCGAGCCATCAAAGCACGCTGGCCCCAGCAGTGGCGGCCGTAGCGATCGCGGAGTTCATCCGGTTCGCGCGTCAGATCAAACGCTTTCTTTGCAGCGTCGCCCATGAGCATGCTGACTGCTCGCTGCTGGTAATGATCGATCGAGTCCATCATCCTTGATGCATCAACTCTTCGTTCGATGCGGTCGAGACTGCTCAGCAACTTCATGCGGTCGTCAACTCGACCCGAAATCGTGGAATTGAGTTCGATGTTGGGAATAGAAAAATTTGGCTGAGTCGGATCGCCCTGAACATTGAAAGGCAAGTACGCCTGGTTGAGATAGGCCGGTCCCTGTGCGAACACATCGTTGATGCGACCACCTGGATTCAAGGAGACGTAATTCGGGACACCTCGATCGATATGTTCACGGCACTTGGCTACGATCGATCCGGTACACGGGGCGTCGTTCACGGTGTTGACCGGAGTTGCAGGAATGCGACCGGTCATCAAACGTTTATGACCACCACCGTGATCTGCAAAGGT
Organism: Planctomycetota bacterium; assembly: GCA_031429275.1. Lineage (GTDB taxonomy): Bacteria > Planctomycetota > Planctomycetia > Planctomycetales > Planctomycetaceae > SXXK01. The sequence goes on along the minus strand of JANOZG010000834.1, from coordinate 2,564 downwards.
ATGTGAAATTGATCGTACGACCGAGTACTTGTCAGCGATCGCGGCATGACGCGGCATCAACTCGCACACATCAAGTCCCGGAACGTTGGTTGGGATCGGACGGAAAACACCGCGATAGTCGGACGAAGCTTCCGGCTTCATGTCGTACATATCCATATGCGGAGGACCACCTGGCAGCCAGACAAAGATGACAGATGTCTCTTCATCCACGAAGCGACCGGCTTCCTTCGCCTGAGCTTGCATTCGAAATAAATCCGGCAGAGCCATGCCACCAACGCCGAGCACTCCAGCCGTCAGCATTTCACGTCGCGACACAGGCCCCAGACATGTACGCTTCTGATTTTTCATACGCTCATTCCCGTTTCAACATTCAAAGTCGCGCACCGACTCTTTTCCAGATTAACCCAAGAATATAATACTAAACACGGCCTGTCACTACGAATCCTGCAATCGATGTTACTGCAATGACAACCACCATAAGCAAACAGAATCCAAGTGCTTTTGCAGTGGCGACAAGCACTACGTCACTCCTTCGTGATTGTTTCATCCAGATTCAGGATCAGATTCGCCATCATTGTCATTGCTGCGTGCATCGCGGGATCGATACCTTCAGTTCGAGGCGACGCGCCGATGACGAGGAGCTTTTCGGCCTCAGCAGGTGTCGCTTGGTAGTGAGCCAATTGCTCCGCGTGGACTCGCGTCAGAACTTGTGATTCGTGATCAGTCATCGTTCGACCGGTGCAAATCTGGAAGCCGAACGCAAGTTGCTTTTCGACGGGCTCCCCGCCTTCGCGAATCACGCGAGCCGCCAGTTGACGTGATGCTTCCACGTATTGAGTGTCGTTCATAAGGACCAATGCCTGCAATGGCGTATTCGTACGAGCACGTCGAGCGACGCAGGTTTCGCGAGACGGCGCATCGAATGCCATCAGCGACGGTGGTGGTGCCGTGCGTTTCCAGAACGTGTACAAGCTGCGGCGATAGAGTGCAGCGCCGTCGTCCTGTTTATAGTTTTGAGTCGTGCTGCCGACGAAAGCGACCGATTCCCAAATTCCGCTTGGCTGGTATGGTCGGACACTTTTCCCTCCGAAATCTTCCACCAGCAAGCCGCTCATCGCCAACGCGCTGTCGCGGACGACTTCGGCGTCCAGGCGGAAGCGTGGACCACGAGCGAGAAGATCGTTTTCCGGATCAATAGATAACAACTCGGGCAACACATTGGATGACTGACGATAGGTGTTCGACATCACCAGCAACTTCTGAAACGCCTTAATGTCCCAGCCGCTTTCAATGAACTCCACCGCCAGCCAGTCGAGAAGTTTTGGATTCGTCGGCCAGCGTCCCTGCATGCCAAAATCTTCCGCCGTCTTCACGATACCCACGCCGAAATATTGCTGCCAGTAGCGATTGACCGTGACGCGTGATGTCAGTGGGTGCGACCGATCCGTCAGCCATTTTGCCAACCCAAGGCGATTCCTGGGAGCGCCTTCCGGGAGTGGCGGAAACATCGCTGGTACATTGGCTTCGACCTTATCTCCCGGCTTGTCATATTCGCCTCGCTTGAGCACAAACGTCTCGCGCGGAGTTGGCAGATCCTGCATAATCATCGTGACGGCCACCGCACCATCAACGTCGGCACGTTGTTTCGTCAGATCATCAATTTGCTTTTGCAGCGGTTCAAACGCGACACGGGTTTTGGGATGGACGAATTGTACGAAGTGGTCTCGAATGAGTTTTACCTGTTCCGGAGTACGTTTGTCCGTTTCAACCTTGATAGCATCGCGAACCGGCTGAGGCACAGTGGATTTTTCGATGCTGCGATCATGTGCTTCCCATGCCAACTGCGATTCGAACGACTGACCGTTCTGCGGCGTGCGAGTGACAATGCCAGCGGTGTCCCAATAGGCCAATCCACCGAATTGCGTGAACGCCCAGCCATTGAGTTCCGCGCCAGGTTTCAGACCGACGTGAGCCGCATCGACTTCCAGACGAACCCATTCCCCGGCTTTCGGCAACGCTCCCATGGGACGATGGTTTTCGCCAGTGCCGGAATCGAATGGAATCAGGTCTTCACCCCAGAACGCACGGTGGCCCCAGACACCATCGTTGAACTGAAGCATCACGGTCTTGGGCGGATTGGCGGGGTCAATCCAGCAATATGCAAATAGCTTATCACCTTCGCCGATCTTCAGCGTCGGGTTAGCCCCTGTGAAGAAATGCTGACTCAAAGCAGCAGCTTCGCGACGAGTCGCCTGTGATCCCGTATGCACTGGATGATCCGGTGCGCTGACGAATTCCCACGGCGAATCGCCCTGCAACTGACTTCCGGCTGGCCCTTCGTCGTCAATCCAGATGAAATCCTCGGGGTCCGCAGGGCGGCCAGCGGCTTCCAGATTCACCATGCCGGGTTCCACATAGTCTACAGCTGCCAGGGCTGTTGCGATTTGTTCTTTGAGCGCTGGCAGCTTCGCGTCCAGTTCTGTGAGCATTGCTGTTTGTTCGGACGACGGGACGCGAATCGTTGGCGGCGGCGCAAGTGCGTTGCCGTCCATCGCTGCGTCGGC
>JANOZG010000833.1:0-4108 GCA_031429275.1 Planctomycetota bacterium | reverse complement strand
TCGAAAGGCGTTTCGACGTGACTTTCCCCGCCGAACGGCAATCCAAAGATGGAAATTGCCAGAACACCAGCAATAACGGTGATGGCACCTGCTACGGTCCCGACCTTCTTCAAGTCCATCGGCTCAGAAACAGAAACGCTTTTCTTTGGTGGTGTGTACGCCACTCTTCGAGGTGCCGCCGGAGAAGTCGGCGATGCTGAATAGAGCGCACTGACTGACGTTGGTGATGAACTTGATCCCGCTGAATAACCGCCATTCGAGGACATTGATGGCGGAGTACCCGTTGCGCCACGGTCGGCTGCAGTTCCAGTAAATCCCGCAGAAGTAGGCGATGTCGCCATAGATGCCGTTGCTGAAAGGGACTTTTGCGACGGGGGATCCTGCTTTTGAAAAACATCATTGAAAACATTATCCGGTAACTCGTCTTCAACACCCGCGCCGTTGCCGGAAATGCGTTTTGACTGAACGACCTTAGAAGTCTCCTTGTCTGAGGCGACGCGTTTTCGTTTGCCGTTCGCATTAGCCGTCTTTTGTTGCGGCGCAGCTGGCATTTCTGTTTTTGCGGCAATCGGTTCAGCTTTTCGCTTTCTGACTGGAGTTTCGGTTCGAGCGGCGACCGAGGTTTCACGTTTCGGAACGACTGAATTCGGCATAGGCAGGGTGTCCGAACGCAGCGACTGTACCTGTGTGTTTGCAACAAGGGAGGAACGACTGGGTGCAGAACTCGAGTTTTCAAACTTGAAATTAAGCTCCGATAGATCCTGAATTTCTTCCAACATGGATTCAGACGAACGCGACGCCTGACAGGATTCCTTCATGGCTGAAATCAGCATCCAGTCTCCACCAGCTTCGCTGCGAACCAAATCACCTTCTCCCAGCGTCCCGCAGGCAAGTAACTCCAGAATATACGCTTCTGACACCGGGCCGAATTCTTCCATCAGCAATTGATAGTACCAGCGATCCGACATATTCACTCCGATGAAAATTAACCTGAACGTTGATGTGTCTCTCAGCTTCCACGCAAAAGTCTAGGTACCAAATCGATACCTCTTTCAAAAATGAACACTCTCTTAACATAAAATTCATATCATGACCGACATCAGGAAGTCAGCCCATGGCTTGTCTTCGAAAAACCCAAAACTGCCCACAAAACCATGAAATTCACGGCGTCTGGTGATAAAAACTAGTCATTACTTCGATTTAGGTTCATAAAACTGGACAGCATTCCCTCGCGGGAGCTATCCTTCCCAGTCCCCGCCTGTCGCAGCGCTTGCTCGTTTTTCAAAATCAGCAGCTCTTGCGACGCAACTTCCAGCCTTTGTCCTTCCGACCAACCTCGGAAGTTGGCAATGATCTCGCAGCACCAAAAAACTACTACCGTATCTTCACAGGCAACGAGGCTTCGCAGCCTGAAGTCCATGCTTTCGCACAGACAGAAGCTGAGCAGACGCGCCGTACTTGCCGCCAGCGCGATGGGATATCTTCCTGGATTGGACGCTGGGCAAATTCAGGCAAAAGACTCAGTTGGCATCGCCAATCAAACACCGGGATTCGGAAAGGCAAAACGCTGTCTGCTGCTGTTCATGTGGGGCGGACCAAGTCAGCTGGACACACTGGACCCCAAACCAAACGCGCCCAAAGAAGTACGCGGTGAGTTCTCCGCAATTCCCACCGCAACGCCCGGTCTGCAAATCTGCGAACACTTCAAACATCTCGCTCCGCTGACAGATCTTGTCACAGTCATTCGCTCTCTGAATCACGATGACCCAGCACACCTCAGCAGCGCCCATACGGCCATGACGGGGCAACTTCCGCCAGTCAACAAGAGCGACGACGAACCACCCAGCCGTCGCGATTCTCCGCATCTCGGCGCATTGCTTTCGAAATTTCGCGATGTGCCAGTCGGATTGCCTTCCAGCGTGATGATGCCATGGAAGACGTTTCATCCTGCCGCGCCCGGTGGAGAATCGCCAGGACAGTCTGCAGGCTGGCTTGGCCAGGCCGCCGATCCAATGCTGGTGACTGGCGATCCAAATCTCTCCAACTGGTCATTACCTGCTCTGCAATTGCTGGACGGGCTTGATACGCAACGACTGGACCATCGTCGAGCATTGCTGGATTCCATTGATCGGCAGCAACAATCTCTGATGAATCTTTCTTCCTTGGGGATGATGTCGCAGCAGGAACAGGCGTTTCGGTTGTTGAGTTCCAATCAGGTCCGCCAGGCATTTGATCTCAGCCAGGAAGATCCTGCGACACGTGATCGTTACGGCCGCAACATCCACGGTCAGTGCGTACTGATGGCGAGACGATTGCTGGAACACGGCGTTCCATTTGTCTCCGTCAACTGGCACAACGACGGACAGAACTTCTGGGACACGCATGGCAATAACTTCAATCGCTTGAAGAACGATTTAATTCCACCCTCCGACCGAGCACTGGCCGCAGTGCTGACAGATCTTAGAGATCGCGGAATGCTGGACGACACTCTCGTTGTCTGGGTCGGAGAATTTGGTCGCCGACCTCAGATCACAGCAGCGAACGCTGGCCGCGAACATCATCCGTTCTGCTACAGTGGCCTCATGGCAGGAGGCGGCATCAAAGGCGGTGCGATTTACGGTGCCAGCGATGAAATCGCAAAATATCCGGCAGAAGACCCCATGTCTCCGCGAGACCTCATCGCCACAATGCTGCACGCACTTGGCGTCCCATCGGCAACGACCCTGAACGATCTGACTGGTCGCCCACATCACGTCTATGGCGGTAGCCCGGTGCTGCCATTGTTTGGATGACTGCAGGTTTCATCAGCGGATCTGAAGATCGAACAGTTGGAAATGTTGTGCTCCGGAGTCAATCGTCGCACGCCGCAGAGGGATCTTCGGGGTCTTATTGAAGCGGATATTATTCAATCACGCGGAGAAGCTTGAGCGACGCGTTACTCATTGCAGCTAAAGTTCGTGTAGAGAATCGCGACACGTATTGCGCCAAACTTGCGACAAACATCGCAAATTGCCCAGAATCTGATGCCTATTTCGCCGTCAGCGTATCGACCAAATACTCCTGAATCGTCTGATGCTTCACGTCTGGCGCACCGGGGTAATTGAGTTCGCATTCCACTTTCTGCGCCACACAGTGTTCCTGCAGCTTGACGCCAAAGTTGGATGTGTGAGTCGGATCTTTCTGCTCCTGCCCCATCCCGGGTTTCGCCGTATAGAACAGATAGACCGGCGGATCATCGGATGACACCAATGCGTATGGTGAATACTCCTGAATCCATGGCATGATCTCGTCACGGCGAGCCAGAAATGCGTCAAAGTCCCGGGTCTTCTTGCCGTTCACGTCTTTGAAGATTCCAAACGCATGACTTCCGTAGTTGCTGTTTGGCGTCCATTCCTTCATCTGCTGAGGGTCAAGAGTGGTCTGGGCTCCGGTGACAGCGGCACACAGCAGGCGAGTTGATTCGCGTGCAATCAGATCGTCGCTTTTCGGATCCGCGAGGTCATCATGAAACGCCAACCACAGACTCGAGCAGGCTCCAGCAGAACCGCCTGAAGCAGCAATTCGTGTCTTGTCGATATTCCATTCAGCGGCCTTGCTTCGCACAAACTGCAAGGCTCGCGCGGCATCGTGCAGGCAGCCTTTGACTGGCGGTTCAACTTTGTCGGCTATTGCTTCTTCAATGAAACGATATTCAATTGAAACTACGGAGATTCCCGCTTTGTGCATTTCCGGAACATACGTGTTCATGCTGCCCATGCGATTGCCCGCCTGCCATCCGCCGCCATGAATAAAGAACAGCAATGGCGTCGGTTTCTCCGATTCCACTTTCCAAAAACTCAGCACCTGCTTCGGATGCGGGCCATAAGAAACTTCTGCTTCTGTGGGCGTCGGTGCGGGCGGTTGTTTCGGTGCAGCCTTTTTTCCTTGCGCTGAAGCATCGGTCGCAAGACTGACGAAAACGAAAAACGCTGTCATCAAAGTCAGGGCAGGGCATCTCATCGGGAACGCCTCAATTACGTGAATGGGTGGAATTGCAGTCGATGGACTGCCGAGCATTCAAGCAGGCTATGCTTGCAGTGTCGAGTCTATCGCAGGAAAAACTCATGTA
>JANOZG010000832.1:0-12539 GCA_031429275.1 Planctomycetota bacterium | reverse complement strand
TTTTCGCCTTCCAGACCAAATGAATCCAGCACCTGACATTCGTAGCGACCCTGAATATAGACGCCGCTGTTGCCGCGATCCTGACCTCGCCCTTTCGGCTTGAACGGAGTACGGAATTCGATGTGCATTGAATAGTCGCCGAATTTTTCTTTGGTCTCGCAATCTGCCGCCAGCAGATCTTTCATAATGATTTTGCCTCGTTCAAACTGGTCGGCTGATGTGCCATCAAACAGCACGATTGCGCCAGCCGGAGCTTTTTCGCCCAGCGTTGGACTTTTGCGTTCGACTTTGTTCAGCGTTCCGATTTGCTTGCCATCTTTGCTGAATAGCATGGCTTTTCCATCTTTCACGATGGCATGTCCATGCTCGTCATCAACGATCTTTGTTTCACCGTCTTTCATTTCGCCGTGAGCTGAAAACTTCTCCTCACAAGTCCAGCCTGCACCAGGCAATCCACCCGGATAAGACACGCCGTCAAATTTGTGATCGCCCAAAGCAATCACCTGAAATCCAATAGGAAAGCTGGTGCCATCGTGCTTAACTTCCCCGACGTATTCTCCCTGCACCGCGAAGTCAGGCCCGGCCTCTTCGACAGTCAGGAAAGTGTCATCCGCCACAACAGACGTCGCCAACAATGGCAACGCCGCCAACAACCGAAACGATCGAATCATAAAACCAGTTCTCGCTCTGTACTTTGTCAGAAATGTACAACCACTGCAGATTACAACGAGCAGCGATGGCTAACTCCAGCCCGGCACAGTGTAATGCCTGCACGAAGCCACTCGTTGTCTGTCACACCGTGCTCCAGTATAGAGCCCATGCTTCGAAAACACGACGGTCTGAGGCAAGAGTTTTTGCCCGGCGCGAAGATTTGCCAGAGCATGCCGTGAATCGGCCGTTCGCCCGATCGTATGAACTACGGCGCGTCGGGCAACACAAGGATTCGGGCGTGGCGGATGTTCATTTTTGCTGGCGGTGTCGTTCTGTCGAGGTGGACCAGCATTCCCAATCTCCCGGGCTTCAAGGATGGCAACTGCGAAGTGCTGACCTGCTGACCGTTGAGTCGAATGGTGACGTTCCTGACATCCACAAAAACCTCGACGTCATTCCATTCGACAACAGACTGCGAAGCGATCGGCTTCCCGGGAACCACAGCTTTGTTCGCAGGCAACGTTGCGATTTGACCAAACGCCGATGCATCAAGTGTGATCACATGGGAGTCCAGACTTTGATCACGACTGGCTCCAAGAATCAGAATGGCCGATGTTGTGTCAGCCGAAATCTGCATGCGAACAACAAAACGTGCAGGTTCTCGCACCGTTTCAATGAATCCCAACACTCCCTTCGACAGCTCTGATTCGAACTGAATTTGATCGTTCTCGATTGCCCACAGTGATCGCCCGCTGTCTGGCAAATTTTGAGAAGCATTTCCTGATTGCAGATAACTGAAGCTTTCTTTGGCCGTGAACAATCCTGCAAACTGCCATCGTTCAAGAATCCGCGAAAGCTGCTGCGTTTTGAGGTCGGCGGTCGCACCTTCTTTTGGCAACGAATCTGCTAATTCAATTGCTTGCTGAATATCATCCCCCAGCTGACGTGCAAATGTCCCGCGGTCAGTCTTCTTTAACAGTGATGCAGCTGGTTGAAGCAGCGTGGCGACATCGGAATACTGTGACGCCTTAACAGCTGTCATTGCCAATCGGATGGCGTGCTCAATGATTGCATCATGCTGTCCTGCGTTTGATGATGTTGCGCGGAATTCCAACAACAATTGTTTTGCCGCAGTGAGTTCATCCATTTGATAGCGTGCAGCTCGAAGCCGGTTGATATCAAGCGCGGAATCAATTGCTTTACCTCGATCCGCATATTCGGCCGCCAGATTCAATAATGCAAAATCGGGCGCACCTGCTGTCTGGTCAGCGCTGCGATCGAACAGTAATCGAGCCAGCGCTGCACGATCGTTCACGGATTTTGCCTGAGCAATCTCGCGCTTAAACAAATCACGAATCTCTTCAGCGGCGGCAGTGATTTCTTTGTCGGAAGGAGCAAGTGTTGGTGCAATCAACGGGTCGACATTGATTACGATTGTCGTTTCGGTTTGTGCATCGGGAGACAATTCCAAATCAGGCAACAACAATTCGACTTTTAGCTTCACTTCATATCGGCCTTTGGCATCTACAGGCACTTGCCAGCGGAGCATCGCGGTTTTGGGGTCGATCTTGACCCCAGCTGGCGCGCCCTCTAAAACCTTGAGCTGAAGAACTCGACCAAGAAACGGCATCGGACGATCTGAAAGTTTGAGCTCAAACGCTTTTCCGGCGCTGGCCTTTTGCTCAGAAAAAGTTGGGAGCGACATCGAAATGGATGAGGGTCGAACCATGATCGCAATCCTGCTCGAAGCCAGAACTTCGTTCGTGCGCGAATTACACAATTCGATGGCGACGGAATGTCGGCCCGCATCGTCGTTGACTGGCGTCCAGGTAAACAACCCTGTCGTAGGATGTACTGCCATTCCCGGCAAATGGTCTTTATCAAGACGATAGGTGAGCCCCGTGCCTTCGGGCAACGTCGGTGTGGCCGCCATCGGCACTTCGATTAACTGCTCAGCGATCGATCTTATCGGTGGAATTCGCGGCAGTGAATATTGCGTCATCGCCGTCTCTACGTTCACACGGAATCTAGTCTCCGCAATGACCGTCGTTGCACCGTTGTTCGACAGCACATATTCGACGGGCAGAAAGTACTCGGCTGCCGTCTGAAACTGCGGAATCGACCATTCCACAGCACCAGTCTGACTATCAATCGTCGCTGATGCCGGAGCTCCCGCTCCAAATCGAAAAATCAAACGACCTTGATTCGGGTTGTCCGGGGCTGGCCCATCAAATTGTGGCTGAAAGTTCACTATCCTGCCGCCCGGCGTCGTTACAGATTCCCCCGGCTGAAGTTTTGCCTGCGGAATTATTGCCGCATTCTCTGGCTTGCCGTCGTCATTCGTATCGGAGTCTGCTGCAGGCGCAGCCCCTTGCCGATCCGCACCGCTGTCGTGATTGACCAGCACGAATAAAACGACCAAGGCCAATGCCGTACCGCCAGCCGCCATCGCCAAAGTTGCTGCGGTACGATTCTTTTTTACTGCAGCAGGCCGCAGTTTAGTTGGCCGTAAATCAACCTGTGGCAACGCTGGTATCGTGGCACTGAGCGACTGACTTGGACCGCCGCTGGTGTTGATCATCAGGTCGACTGCAGCACCGGAATCCATTTCCTTCAGAAACTGTCGATAGCCTGCATCTTGATTTGCACTGTCCTCCTGGTCAGCAAGTTCCAGTACGAAGTCCGGATCCTCCAGACCTGCATCCAGCATGGCTTTCCGCAGCGATGCCTGAGTCAACTCGCTGCAAAACGGCATCAGCGAGTTTATCAATTCATCGATAGTCTGGTAACGAGCCGCAGGATCTCGCATTGTCATTCGTCGAAGGATACCATCGATGACATCGGGGATTTCTGCACGCTGTAGTTTCGCTGACGGCGCGTCCTTTGAACATCGCGCCATCAGAACCTGAAGCGGGTTGTCACCGGGAAATGGTACGCGGCCTGTAATCAAGCGAAAGAACGTACAGCCAAGACTATAGATATCACTCCGTGAATCCACGGTCGCCGTATCCCATCCCTGTTCAGGTGACATATAGTCCGGCGTACCCATGACCTGACCGGCACGCGTGACAGAGGTTCTTTCTTCGCCGTCGTCATGCAGACGCACCAGTCCCATGTCCATGATTTTGACGGTGCCTTTGCCATCCGGCGACCAGTCAATAATCAGATTTCCCGGTTTGATGTCGCGATGCACCATCTTTTGTTCGTGGGCATGTTTCAGCCCGAGCGCGGCCTGACGAATCATGTCACACGCGATGCTGACCGGAATCGCAGTAATACGCGTGACAATGCGGTCCAGCTGATCCCCATTCACAAACTCCATCACCATGAAGTCGACTTTGCCGACTCGCCCGGCGTCCAGTGTCCGCACGATGTTGGAGCTTTTCAGTTGCGACGACGCGCGGATTTCGCGACGAAAGCGATTCACAAGAGTTTGATTTCCTGTGAGCTTTCGAGACATCACTTTTATCGCAACGATCGCGCCCGTTTCACCGTCACGTGCCTTGAAGACATGTCCCATACCGCCTTTGCCGACTTGTGCCAGTAGACTGTATTTCCCAAGCACGAAACCCGTCTGACCTTTGAGTAACTGGTTGGCCTGCCATTGCGTCAACAATCCCTGCGACACGAGTTCCTTCGCCAGACTCTCAACAGATGCTGATGCCGGATCGGTGGCGCGATTCTTGTTGAGTTCCCGGGCAGCATTTTGCGCAGTCTGCAACTGAGCGGCTGTCAGGAGCCCGCTTTTCTGCAGAAGCGACAAGAAATCAGTAACATGCATTTGCGCCATGGATGAGTTGTATACGCTGGCCACGGAACTTTCGACATGAGTTTCTTCGCGAATCCAGAGAACTCATCTATTCCTGGGGCGTCGCCATTAATACACCGACCAGCAGGTCATACGCAGCGTGGCAACCGACCGTGATTCCGAAGCCTCTTAGCAAAAAGATACTGGCAAAAAACAGGCCAGCGGCCGCACGGAAGGAAAACGCGAACAGGTTGAGTGCCTCTGCGGACGGCCCGATGTGATGAGCAATGGCAAACAGGAAACTGGTGCATACTGCGGCCATTACGGCTGCCCATTTTGAGGGAAATTCGAACATGCGAAAGACCAGAAATGCCGCTGGCACCAGCAGTAATCGAAACATTACTTCTTCGTAAACGCCTGCACCGATGAATGTCACAGCGCGAGTTACAGGTCCGATGTTGTTAAGCATTGCTGTCGAAGCGCCGTGCTCAACTGAGATATCTCCAGATGCGACATGGCGGAAAATAATGTCATGGCACTGGCCAACGGCGACGAGCCCGATCGCCAGCAAGACACTTTCTGCCAGCATTCCAAGTTGTGTTTCAAATCGGATTTGCCATGGATTCTTTCGCAGGATGTGCGATGACAACAGCATGGTCACCACAATTGCTGGCAGTAAAAAGTTATTACCAAAACCTAATTGTGACAGTGCAGAACGCATCCAGAAATCTGCACCATTGCGAACGACATCCGGCTGGTCCTGCCCCATCACAAGGACGCCGAATTCATAAACAACAATCCACGGAATCAAGAACAACAGGCTCGAAAGCGGCGTACGCGCGTCGCTCCAGTAGTCGTTGGTTGTTGATGGAGAATCGTCTTCGTGCATGATGGAGGTTATCGGTTCTTTCGTGACGATTGTGCGGGCGGTCCGGTGTGAACAGAATTAACCGGCTTCAAGAGGACACGTGAACCAGCAGATACTGCCGATGCCTGATTGGACCGGGGCTGGCGTTTTCGCCCCACTCGATGACAAGCATTTTCAACAGATGAACCGCGAAGTTAACGTTGTGCAATCTAATCTTCTCTGGCAAACAGCGTTAACCCAGCCCCCGCGCCGCCGGTGGCTGCAAAGTGGGGCCGTCGAAGCCGTGAGCGAGATTCTCCAGCAGGTTTAAGAGAATTGCTCGGCTCAGCATCGTGCCACCGCAGCTTATGGGTGAGTACAATCGCGGCATCATCGGCTACACCTGCATCGCCGGCGGAAGCATCGATGACACGAGTCTGCGAATTCACATCAGAAGACGCCACGCCTAGCGCATTGCAAATCGCAAACGCCATCGTGAGATCTCCATCCATAAGCGAAGTTGAAGCGATGTTTGCCAACAGTCCACAATAAAATTCCTCAATGGCTGGCGGCGCAATACGATCCAGAGCTGTCAACGACAGCGAATCTGTCGCCGACAGTACAGTGCCTGCCTGTTCGATCAACTGCAACTGCTCTTGAGTAGGATCGGCAATGATGTCTCGTTGCGTCCAAAGGAGTTCTGAAAACACGGACGTATCCAGATCTCGTCCCGCAAATTCCAAGAGGTGAGATGAAGCGGCATGCAGAGTTCTGGCGACAATATCGGCGCCTCGCACATTCGGAAGCACAGTGACGGCTGCAAAGACCGCCAGACGCGCCTGCTCAATGGACCACGACACACGCGACGCAACGGAGTCGTTTGAAAGCAAAACTCGATGGCCGGGTTCCGGAAGCAACAGCAGCCCTGTCGGCAGCGCCTGCGTTTCTCTGGCGATGGTTTCGCACAACTCCCACATGCGTTCGTTACCTGGGGAACGATCCTGGAGCAGCTTCTGCAGCCTTCGCATCAATGATGTCTGAGACTCCAGACGCCAGATCTGGTTTTCCAAACGATCCGTCCAACGCTGCTGAGTCTGCAACAGGCTTTTAAGATCGCTGCAAATCTCATTGACTCGCTGCTCGCTGGCTAATTCGGCATTTAACATGACAGCATCTGAGACACGAGAAACATCGCGAATCTGCTCGCTGAGTTTTGCCAGCGTTCCACGAACCGCAAACGGGTGACTGAACGGCCCGGCCGCACGCCGATTGGCGCGATTCAACTGATCCCGAAGCACTTCAAGTCGCCGAGTCCGACGCATGGTCTCCGGGTTTCGCAGGTTCTCTTCTGACAGCATAAAAGTCGAAGGTTCGGACACAGGCAACCTCAGGACAAAGTTTATTCTGCTGCAACTGCACTCCACTTTTGTTGCACACAGATCTCAGTTTCCGGGCCGCCTTTCCCACATCGCTGATTCGGCAATACCTGCCGGTCCATGTGAAACAATTCCAAAGAAATAACTTTGGCTGGATAGAAGCTACTTTTCCGGATTTTTGTTTTCGACTGTCTGCATCGCCTGAAACACATGAGTCGCGCAAAGGAGATACAGCCATTGTGCCAGGAATTCAGAACACACCGCCTGAATGTCGATGGATGAAGCCGGGGCACAAATCGGTACTACAACACTCATTCACTTTCGAGACACATTCATGCGCGATGTCGCCGTTGAGCTGCGGTCACTGGATCAGATTGCAACCCTGCTGGCAGATCAGCAGAATTGTTGTTCCGGTACTCATCCTGGCACGCCGCTGCCATCTGTCAGTGCCGTGATGTCGGTTGTTCGGGAACTGCGCAACGTGTTGTTTCCTGGAATTCACTCACATGAATTTGTAACACCTCTGCCAGGAGTCACAGGGATTCGGTTGCAACTTGCACCACTTGAAAAACGACTCCGCCGCGAAATTACCAGAGCTCTTGAACATGCGCGTCAGACGCAATTGCGTATTCATAACGAAGACCAGAACTCAGCAGCGCGTAGCGTGAATCGGGTTGAGGCCCTGGATCTGACATCCGCTTTTTTGAGTCGCCTTCCTGAACTCCGACACACGCTGTCAAGCGACGTTGAAGCGGCATTGAATGGAGACCCTGCCGCGAAGACTCATGAAGAAATCCTGCTTTGCTATCCTGGAATTGAGGCGATTACGATCTATCGAATTGCACACGAGTTGTTGACGCTGGGCGTGCCGTATCTGCCGCGCATCATGACCGAGTGGGCCCATCGCGAAACAGGCATCGATATCCACCCGGGAGCCAGAATTGGCGGTTCGTTCTTTATCGATCACGGGACGGGGGTCGTGATCGGAGAAACATGTGAAATTGGTTCAAATGTGACTCTGTATCAAGGCGTTACTTTGGGCGCATGGTCGTTCTCTCGTGATGACGATGGCAAGTTGATTCGGGGAACAAAACGTCATCCTACCCTGGAAGATCGAGTCACCGTCTACAGCAATGCCTCAATTCTTGGCGGGACAACGATCGTAGGTGCTGGCACACTTGTCGGTTCCAGCGTGACGCTCAGCAAAAGCGTGCCGCCCAATACGATCGTGACAATTGAAAAGCCGTCACTGAAGTTCCGAGAAGCAGCGTAGTTCGGCCAACGGTTGCAGAGTCTTCGATCCTATGCCCCGCTTCGATGCTGAGATTTGATCGGAGTCGGATTCGCCACGTAGATGGGCGAGCGTCCGGAATCAAGCAAAGGCATCAGGCCCCCGCATCTTGAATCAGAGTCGAGCGAATTGTGGTTGGCGACGCAAATGGCGACACATCCTGGGCGGCTTGACCTTCGCAGCAGGAAAACTACGATTCCCGCACAAGATTAAATTTCCGATCGCGATGTCGCCATTCATTTCTGCCGCGATATTCGTGATGTTTGACAATTTGCGGTCTGCCGGGAGTGCCAAAATGGACCAGGACGAAATCCTGATGGACGCTGAAGAGCGTATGGAGAAAGCTGTCAATGTTCTGGCAAATGCCTTGAAAGGTATTCGTACAGGACGGGCCAATCCAGGTCTGGTGGATTCAGTTCGAGTCGAATATTATGGTTCGCCGACCCCGCTGAAACAGATCGCGAATATCAGCGTGCCCGAACCGCAGCAGATTCTGATCCGCCCGTTTGACACGAGTATTCTGGAAGCGATTGCTAAAGCTATCACTGCCAGCGAACTCGGCATGGTGCCAAACAACGACGGTCGTGTCATCCGTCTGAACGTTCCTCCCTTGTCGACCGAACGCCGCAAGCAGATGGCAAGTCGCATCAAAGATCTGGCTGAAGAATCCCGTGTTGCTATTCGCAATGTTCGACGCGACGCTAACAAAAGCGCCGATAACTCGGAAAAAGACAAATCCATGTCGGAAGACGACTGCAAACATACCAAGGATCAGGTTCAGGAACTGACCAAGAAATTCGAAGGCATCGTTAACGACCGTGCAGCAAGTAAAGAACAGGAAGTGATGGAGAACTGATGTTTACGCATGAAATTCTCCTGAACCGATTCAATCGAGGGTATCTTGATCGGCTGTTGCAGAATCTGCCCGACGATGAGTTGGACTTTCAGCCACATCCTGGACTGCATTCCCCGCGCTGGATTCTTGCCCATCTGGCAATCGTCGCAGACTACGGTGCCAAAATGCTGGACTTGCCAATTCATTGTCCGAAGACATGGCACGCCGCATATGGTCCGTCGTCGCAAGCAGGAACGCATGCAAGGCTCAGTCCTGACCGCGCAGAATTACTCGCGGCCATCGATATCGGATACTCACGACTTTGTGATGTGCTCCCAACTGTATCCGAAGAGAATTTTAGTCAGCCACACGGTGTTGAATTGTTGACGGGAACGCCAATTGTCACCCGCATCGACCTCGTTTGCCATATTCTCACCACACATTTTGCGACACATCTGGGCCAATTGTCCTCGATATGTCGGCTGCAGGGTCGGCCACCATTGTTCTAGCACGACGGAGCGGTCTCCTCGTTGTAGCCGGTCTCCGCCCGTGCCACGGTGCTGGACTATCCCACTCGTTCCGGGGCTCCAGCCTTGGAACGCGCTGCCCGGAGGCTCCAGACTCCTGAGGTTCAACTCGCAAGGAAGGAGCCTTGCGGACAGTGCGGGAGCTCAACCTGTGATCGTCCAGTACAAATAGGGAACGAAGACGATCACTCCAATGACTACCGCCCCCATCGCTGTGATGAGGACGGCAGCAGCGGCTACATCCTTGGCTTTGCCAGCGAGGGAGTGAAATTCGGGGCTGGCCAGATCCGTGACGCATTCGATCGCTGTGTTGAAGGCTTCCGCTGTCCAGACAGCCATCATCGACAGAATGACGAAGCACCATTCAACTTTCGAAATCTGAAACCCCGCACCGAAGACAAAAACCAGAATCGTCGCCATGGCATGCAGCCATGCATTGTGCTGCGACTGCAGCATGAATCGCAAGCCTCGGAATGCATACGCAAAACTGGCACCACGGGCACGGATAGAAAATCGAGGGGGAATCGACATCATGATCCTTTCGCGAGCCGCCAATTTGCGTTAGCCCTGCAATGTTCCTTTGGTACTAGGCACACCTTTTTGACGCGGATCGATACTTACAGCCATGCGAAGTGCGCGAGCTGTGGATTTGAAAATGCCTTCCGCCACGTGATGGCTGTTCGTGCCGTGATGCAGTAGCAGATGCAGATTCATCAAGGCGTTGCTCGAAACGGCGGTCCAGAATTCCTGAACCAACTGCGTATCAAATTCGCCGATTTTTTCCGTCAGGAACTCCACTCGATAGATGAAAGCCATGCGACCGCTGAGGTCAACCGCTGATGTGACCAATGTTTCTTCCATTGGCAACGTGAAGTGACCGTAGCGACAGATGCCTTGCTTGTCTCCAACGGCCTGATTCAAACAGCGCCCCAGGCAGATGCCAACATCTTCCACCGTGTGATGATGATCAACGTGCAGGTCGCCGTTTGCCTTGACCGTCAGATCAAACAATCCATGACGAGCGAATAACGTTAGCATGTGGTCAATGAAACCAACGCCCGTGGAGATGTCGGACTTGCCACTTCCATCCAGGTTCAGGGTCAGTTCAATTTGCGTTTCAGCAGTATTGCGTGTGATCGATGCGGTTCGAGTCATTATGAAATTGGACCAACAAGAGTGAACGGCACAACATGAACAATATGTTGCATTGATCTGTATTACAGCAAATATCGTTTAACCGGAATCTGCGGGCGACGGTTTCTACAAACGCCGTCCTGCGGCTCGGGGTTAAACAGGGTTAAACAACTTGATCGACAGACCGACAGCCGCTGGTTGTTAGCGGGAATCCTGCAATCTTGCGCTGTGAATGCCGGGAATCGAGCGGAAGTCTTTGCGACATTCTGTGCAGCACCAACCTTCGCGTGGCCGCTCCGGAAAATCCGGTACAACCGAAATTGTCACGAGACGCTTTTGACGACCTCCGCCATGACTTCCAGCACGCGATCAATTTCGGCATCCGTCCCGATCGTGATTCGTAACCCGTCCAAAGTTCCGCCATCCGGCAGCGCGTCAGGAAATTTCATATACCGAACCAGAATCTTTCTCTGCTTCAGTTGTTCGTACAATTCTCGATGTTTTCCAGTTTCATGTGTGGTCCACAGGAAGTTTGCTTCGCTCGGATGAACTCGAAAACCGTGCGTCGGCAGCACTGCCGCCATGCGATCTCGAGTCGCCAGAATCTTAGCTCGATTCTGTAACATCCAATCCTGATCTTCCAGAGCAGCCGTCGCAGCAGCAATCGCCACGGTGTCGCAGTTATAGCTGTCCTTAACTTTTTGCATCCCGCTGATCAGATCCGGATGAGCGACTGCGAAACCAAACCGAATACCCGCCAGGCTGTAAGACTTACTGAACGTGCGAGTCACGATCATGCGACCGTCGAATCGTTCATCACGCAACAACTCGCCACGATGGGGTATTCGACAAAAATCGCCATACGCTTCATCAAGCACCAACACCCCCCGATCAGGCAACAACTGGCTGAGTTGTTCTGCCGACCATGTATTGCCAGTCGGTGAATTCGGACTGGGAACGTAGAAGACTCGAACGCTCTTTCGAAGCCGCGCGGCGTCTGTTGGATTCCATTGCCAGTCTGCATTCAGATTCAAACGTACCACGCCGCAGCCCTGAATCTGAGCGAGTGATTCGTAGAGCACATAGCTGGGATATGGGTAAGCGATCGTTTCGTCTGCGTCACAAAACGATCGCGTAATCACTGTCAGATTTTCATCACTACCGTTCGCTGGCAGAATCCAGTCGGGATCAACGTTGAAGAGACTGGAGGCGACCTTTCGAAAGCCAGTCGCGTGAGGATCCGGATAGACATTCAGCCGTCCTTCCGCCGCGCGCTGAATGGCCTCCACGACTCGTGGAGACGGCGGATACGGATTTTCGTTAGTATTGAGCTTAACCCAGCCGGATTCCTGCGGTTGTTCACCGGGAGCGTAACCAGCCATGCGATCAACGGCGGGACGAAAAATCGAGGACATGCAGTGCTTTTCGACGAATGATGTTCAAAGAGTGAAAAATCAGCCCGCAGAAAGTATAGCGAACGATCGTCCACCGACTGGTCATCAGAGCAGAAGCTGTAAAAATAGGAACATCCAGACCGAAAAGCCCAGACACCGAATTCAGAAAACTGTTCAGTGCAGGATTTACCCGTGGAAGAATTCATAGGAAAACAGGTTGTCGTCGATGTGGAATCGCCATTTGCCTATCTCGGACGGCTGCACGCCATTCACGACAAGACGCTGGTCCTGAAAGCGGCCGACGTCCACGACATGCGAGATTCCACAACCACCCGCGAAGTCTACGTCCGTGAAGCCCGCGTTCATGGAGTTCAGCCGAATCGAAAAACCGTTTACATCCGGTTGGAGAAAGTCGTCAGCATTTCGCCGCTGGATGATGTGATCGAATAGATGGCTATGTGCGACAACTGATGCTTAGTGTTCCTGGAAGCGATATGCCGACGCGAAAGACTCGTTTTCGCGAATACAATGCACGAAGATTCAGTGACGCGAGAGTCGAAACCCTGCGGCGCGGGGCACGATCGGTTACGCGGCGTTCATGAATGCAGAAATCCTTTTGGTTTCTGGAGAGAGTCCTGAAGCTCTGTGAGTGAAGATAACAGAAAGGTTGTTCAAAGTGCGATTTCTGATCACAAACGACGATGGATTCGATGCACCGGGACTTGCGGCCTTGTAC
>JANOZG010000831.1:0-2829 GCA_031429275.1 Planctomycetota bacterium | reverse complement strand
GGCAGCATAATGTTTTCACGATGACCAGGACTTCGGACCAGCCCTTCATGGACCTCATTGATGAACGTCGTATCTGAAACGCTGGACGTCTTAGCCGCGTATCCAATATTCTCTGCAACCAGATTCCAGTTATACCCCGCTGCTGTTACGCGCTGGTCGAACGTAGTACCGGAGCCTAATGTTTCGTGTGCAAAATAATCACGGTCGATCATATCCTGTGAATGCGTGCCCGCCACGTTGATTAAGTTCTGCTGCGGAGCCAAAGGTTGTTTTGCTACGGTGGTTATCGTCCCCGCCGGCAATCCGACGTTGAGCCCGATGCTATATCGGGCGGCTTCCGCGGAGGGATTCGCACGAGCTCGATTGATCAGCTCCAGCATATACTGTTCGCTGTCGGTCATCGTGGGAGCAGTCAGCAACAAGCGCGCTTCAAGCGCATCGAATGATGAGAAACCCCGCGCTTGAAGGCGCCGAGATTTTCGAGCTGAACGAGCTACCGAATTCACTAAATCTGACAATGTCATGGCTAGAAATATCCAGATATCGATGATCACGAAGAATTCAACAGTGTCGCTTCACACTCATGGGATCAAATATAGCAGCGAAATTCTAGTAATTTGTCAAAAAATTGTCGATACGTCGCAGCTTAGCAATGAATCGGTACTCGTCGTCAGCACGGTGTAACACAAAACTTCGAAATCATGGCTGGTTCCTTAGATCATTGCGACCTGAATCTTGGTTACACCTTGCCGGGAGCCCCCAAGTTTACAGGTGACTGAGAATCCAAAGCTGTCGTACGACGCTTGTACCCGGCAGAGTCTGCATTTCACTTAAGTTATTTCAGCGGTTCGAGTCCGACACGGTGGCAAATCTGCAACAACGCACAATCTCCACATTGTGGTCGGCGGGCGATGCACGTTCTTCGACCATGGTGAATAAGTCGATGCGAGAATCCGATCCATTCCGATTCGGGTATGACTTGCATCAGATCTTGTTCGATAATCTCAGGATTTTGCGATGCCGTCAGTCCCAACAGATTGGCGATTCGTCGCACATGCGTGTCGACAACCACACCAGAAGGAATTCCGAACCAAGTTCCAAGAACGACACTTGCAGTTTTTCGGCCAACTCCGGGAAGATCGACAAGCAGCTCAATGTCCTGAGGGATTTCACCATCAAAACGATCAACTAATGCCTGCGCCATGCCTCGAATGTTGGCCGCCTTGTTACGGAAAAATCCCAGTGGCCGCACGATGCGCTCAACGTCTTCCTGAGTACTTGCGGCAAGCGAAGCGGCGTCCGGGTACAGTCGGAATAGTTCGGGTGTCGATTGATTAACTCGCTCATCTGTGCACTGTGCCGACAATATGGTGGCCACAAGCAATTGAAATGCGGATGTGTGGTGCAAAGCACATTTTGCTTCCGGGAAGACCTTCTTCAAAGTCCTGATGACCGATTTGGTAAGTTCCTTTTTTTCAAGCAGCAGGGATTCCGGATCGATCGATTGCTTGCTTATGGTTGGCTTCTTTGCCACAGTCTGGTTTCCAGTCTGAATGTGCGTTGATTTTGAAAGTTCCACTTTTTGAAAGCCCATGATGTCGAATGGCAGTCTGTAATTTTGACGATCCGCGAATTCAAGAAGGAATCCTGCTGTTTAATGCTGGCGAGTTCTTTCAATGCCACGATGTGCTGGAAGACTTCTGGGGCGAATTGACCTGTCCAGAAAAACCGATGTTTCAGGGATTGATCCAGGCAGCCGTTGCGTTGTTTCATTTTGAAGAGGGCAATCTTGGCGGGGCTCGGAAGATGTTCGCGTCTTGCCGCGTCTATCTCAGTCCGTTCAGCCCTGCCTGCGGCGGAATTAATCTCGAAAGATTACTGGCTGAGCTTGAATTGTGTTTTTCTGAGCTTATGCAGGACCACGCAACGTATCCGACGCACTTAAAGATCGATCCAGCGAGGGTGCCCAAGATTCATCGATACTAAAGGATGCGTTTAACCCGTGGCCCACAACGCAGGCTTTTTAAACGGCCTCGCATGTCGGCCACGAGTAAACGACGAAATCAACACTCGGCTAACACGTTCGACTCACAGCCAGTCGCAATCTATAAATTTGGCACTCTTTTTTGAGCTTCGCTGCGTTTTCCTGATGGGTCCCAAAGACGGTCTTCAACTCTGAAGCCAAACCCCCAGCTGAGTTCCGTTTCTGCGCGACGAGCCCATGGTGTGCCGGGATGGTCTGTGGTGACAGCCTTCATGCGTTCTATAGCCGCTGCCTCTTCAGTCTTCACCATTGCGGAGTATTCCTCCAGCGTCAGCTTCAGGCCGAAGGCAGATTTCAGTCGGCTGAATTGCACTTCGTCGGGCACAATAGCCTTACTGCTGTCCCACCATAAATTCCATTCGTTGGACTTTGGATTCTTCAACTGCGGCAGCTCCGCAGAATTTGCATGCTTATCCATTGCCAGCAGATATTGATAAAGCCGCAACCGAAAAATATACAACTGCGCAAGAGCCAAATCGTAACCAGCACGCCAGCGTTGAGTTGCTTCGGTCGCTCGCAGTGGTTTGACGTTTTCCAGCAATCCGATGCCTTGTTCCAGCAACTGCATTGCACGAACGGCTTTGCCGACTTGAGCAGCGGCCGTTGTGCGGAAGCCATCCATTGCGAGTGGAAAATGTTCATTCTGAATATTCAATTGCGGATCGGAAGTCTGAAAGAGCAATTTATCACCGTTTGGATTCAGCGTAGAAATGACCTGCCAGATGGTCTCACGAAACTGACTTGTCAGACGGTCACGAGCATACTCAGGACGAGAAACCAGATTG
>JANOZG010000830.1:0-7722 GCA_031429275.1 Planctomycetota bacterium | reverse complement strand
CCCGCCTGCTTCGCCGCTTTCGCAGACAATCCAGTCATCGCCGCTGCCAGGTCAAAGACACGCACAATTGCCGTACCTAAAACTGGCGTGCATGCATCAGAGTTTCCGACAGCCGCATGTTGTCCCGCCAGTCGGCCAGCTCGGTTCGCGGGGCCGGCCAGCGGAACTCGCATCGTTCTTCCAAGCGGAGCCGTCATATATTCCGCTGCGTCACCGACAGCATAAACATCGGGATCTGATGTCTGGCAAAATGAGTTCGTTGCGATGCCGCCAGTCTTGCCGATTTCCAGACCCGCGTCGATTGCAAGTTTCGTATTCGGTCGTACGCCCATACCAAGAATGATGAGCGAACCCGGCAACGTTGTTCCATTCAGTAGTTCAACACCCACAGCGTTGCCGTCGTTATCTTTTGAGATACAACGAATGCCACTGCCAAGTTCCAGCGTCACGCCTCGAGAACGCAAGTCATCCTGCAGCGGCGCGACCATTTCCGGATCCATCGGCGGCAGAACCTGCGGCTGGAGCTCCGCCAGGGAAACAGTAAATCCCCGCGCGACAAGCTGCTCCACCATTTCCAGACCTATGAAACCAGCTCCCACCACGACAGCTTTTCGTTGCGGAAGCGGAGCGTGATCGACCGCGGCTCGAATGCGATCCATGTCGGCGATATTTCGAAGCGTGAACACGCCTTTTGCGTCGACGCCTTCGATAGCGGGAACGAATGGTGCCGCACCCGGCGACAGAATCAATTTGTCGTATCGCTGCGAGTACTCAGTGCCATCCTGCAGACGCCGCACGATCACCTGTTTCGCTTTGCGATCAATCCGCACGGCTTCGCTCTGAGTCCTGACATCGAGGCGGAAACGACATTCCAGAAGTTCTTTCGTGGCGACCAACAGTTTGGCGCGATCCGGAATTTCTCCGCCAATGTGATACGGCATGCCGCAGTTCGCGAAGGAGACAAAATCATCCTTTTCCAGCAGAATGATCTCAGCGTGCTCGTTGCACCGTCGGGCCCTCGTAGCAGCCGATGCTCCGCCAGCGACACCACCCACGATCACGATTGTCAGTTTCTGTTGAGTCATTTTTGAGTCCGGATTCTAACGGTGATTGTAGTGACATGCCTGCAAACTTGAGTATTGATAACGAGCCGGATTCGGGCGATGAAGTCCATCCCCGGAACATATGGTTAGGTTGTCAATCACCGCCCCGAACAAAAATCAGCTCTGGAAAATCATGGCCACGAAAAGCACAAGAATTCACAAAAAGGGATGTGACAAAGACGTCATCTTTTTGTGGCTCTTTGTGTTTTTTGTGGCTGGAAACAAACTGTTACGCATGACGTTTCGCGTCATGCACTCTGCAAGTCAGCGACGATCATGGAAAGTCTGAAGCAAATTCCAACCGGCGTCTATGACAGTTGCCTACGCGAGAAAATCCGAAAATCCAGTTCGGAAATCTCAGCGATGTGACTCGATTGCCCTTCCCGTCGCTTGCCAATAGCATTCCAGCCGAGCCGTGCCCCTGAGAACCAATATGACCAGTCGTAAACAAAAGACGCTTCCGTTTGCCGCAGCAACAGCGTCAAAATCGAAATCAACTCGCCAGGCGTCTACAGCCGGCGATTCGAAAGATTCGGATGTCCCGCAACTGGACTTTCGCTTCATCGACCTGTTCGCTGGCATTGGCGGATTGAGAATCGGACTCGAAAAAGTCGGCGGGCATTGTGTGTTCTCGTCCGAAATCGATTCCTACGCCCAGAAGACATACACCGCCTGGTTTGGCGAAGCGCCGGTCGGCGACATTAAAGATTTCGAAGACGGTACGAATGTGCCTGACCACGAAATTCTGGCCGCCGGGTTTCCGTGTCAGCCGTTTTCCATTGCCGGAGTTTCCAAAAAGAAAAGTCTCGGCCGCGAACACGGATTCAAGGACAAAACGCAAGGCACTCTATTCTTTCAGTTGGCCACACTGATCGAAGTTCGCCGTCCAGAAGTGCTGCTGCTAGAAAACGTCAAGAATCTGCGATCACATGATCGCGGCAATACATGGAAAACGATTCTGCAAACACTGGACGAACTTGGATATGCAGTGTTTGCAGAAATCATTGATGCTCAGCATTACGTTCCGCAACATCGCGAGCGAATCTTCATCGTAGGTTTCCGCCGCGATCTCTACGGCGACGATCCACCGTTTGAGTTTCCTCAACCGCCGTCCGCCAGTAAGCCGAAATTCCGTGACATTCTGGAGAAACCCAAAGCCGTCTCGGATCGTTACACGCTTTCCGATCTGCTGTGGCAATACCTTCAGAACTATCGCGCGAAACATGAAGCGAAAGGCAACGGCTTCGGCTACGGCCTTGCACCACTGGATGGCATCTGCCGCACATTGAGCGCGCGATACTACAAGGACGGCGCGGAAATCCTGATCCCGCAGAAGGATGGAAAGAACCCACGACGCCTGATGCCCATCGAAGCCGGACGACTGATGGGCTTTCCGGAAGAACTGATCCGCAATCAAGTCGTCTCCGACACTCGCGCCTACAAGCAGTTTGGCAACGCCGTCGTCCCCCTTGTCGCCGAAGCCATCGCCAAACAAATTGTGCTCACGATGCAATGGCAACGCGGTTGAGTTGAAGTCCGCCCCCGAGTTTACCAAGCTGTTGATTTAATGGGGTTTTCACAACCCGAAACGTCAGTGAGGGATAAGATCTGCCGCGTTTTTCAACAACAATCCCTCGCTGACGCTTCGGGTTAGGATTAAATCAACACTCTGTTTACCTCGGTGGATTCCGGCTTTTGCACTACCCAAAACGCTGACGAAACGTAGTGCATCAGCCTGAAAACCACCGGAATGAATCCGGTGGCGGACGAAATCGACAGCCTGCAAGGCGAGCGGGGGATGTAAATCCCCTGATTGGCGGCACCGACACGTCATTCTTGAAATACGCAGCACCGCTCAATCTCGACCATGCGAATCTGCGTGACCGCGATGCCACCACACACTCGAAAACCTCACCACCAATTCTAAGACGTCAACTACCGGGAATGCCCGCCTCTGAAGATCACCGTGGTTGAGATGAATCGCAAGTTCATCCGCTGCATGGCCTCAGACTTTCATCTCAAATCTTTCAGAAAAAAACCGCCCAACGAAGACTGTCTTACACATCGTGAGTAAGCTCGACGTTCCTGAACTTACGTACTGGCTGCCGTGCCGCACACAGACAGGGATTTCGGCGGACTGAAGCACAGCCACAACACAAAGGGGGTGAACCCGTGAAGTCATACACAATCACCTGCGAAATCTCCGGCCCCACCGCCATGTGGACCCGCCCCGACACCGGCGACGCCCCGGTCAGCTATCTTGCTCCAACATACTCGGCTGCCAAAGGGATTTTGGAGTCGGTGTGCTGGCTGAAATCGGCGGTAGTAAACCCTACACGCGTAGAAATCTGTGCGGCGCCGATCTGGCATACGTACACAACCAACTACGGCGGTCCACTGCGAAAGTCAAGTTCGGTAAAGGACGGAAACAGCTTTCAACTTTTGGCAACGGTACTGGTTAATGTCTGCTATCGGATTTATGCGGATGTAGCCAATGTCGATCATACGCGTGGCCAAACAGAACGTAGCTCCAGCTATCGCCGTCCCAACATGAATGGCGCTCATGCATATCAGGAAATGTTCTTCCGACGACTTTCAAGGGGGCAATGGCACCGAACCCCTTGTTTGGGGTGGAATGAATTTGCACCGAATTATGTGGGACCGTTGCGAGATCAGTCAGCACCTTGCGAGTCTGTAAACGCATGTTTACCAAGTATGTTGCACGCAGTGTTTTCTCAGCCGGGCTTCGGAGTCTACCAGCCCGCATTTCAGCAAAGTGTGGAAATTCGAAAAGGAATTCTTCTCTATGCTCAATGAGCTATTTGATCTCTCGAGAAGTCTTGATCGACTCGGGATTGAAGTCATCTCATGGCACCGATACCTGAAGGAGTGCCCGCGCGGGAAGACTTTCTTCATCGATGTAGGCCCCGCCTCAAACGTAACCGAAGTACGGGAGATTTCTGATCCCGATCGAATCGCAGGACTTCGAAAGTATGAAAAGGCAGCGGGTTACTCGTTTCCCTCGTTTAACATACTTCCGCTTTGGCAATTTGACGACGACGATGTTCGTGAGTCAGCCGTTGCTTTGCGGAAGTCACTCACCAGTAAGAGCGCCCCTGGCACGGCGGATGCGTCGAGGGCAATTGCCGATCTGCTAACAAAAGCGCGATCTGCCTGGATCGATCCGGAAAAGAAAGTGAGCGGTCGCGATGCGATGGATAAAGTCAATGGGTGCCTTGCAGGCGTCGTGGATGACCTTATTCAGCTAATGGGCGACTTGGAAGACGAAACTGGCAAGTCCCTCTGGGTACTGCTGGATCGAGCAAGGAAACTGAATGGACCTGCACTTCACTGTCAATTGTCGCAAAGGTTGGTTCTACAATTCGAGTTGGATCGTGGAAACAGCGTGACGTGGTTTGACTTGCTGTTCTTTACGTCCGGAAAAACTCCGAAATCGGTCTCAGTTGTGTTCGAACTCGCGGATCAATCTGAATTTGAGTTTCCAGTGAACCACCAGCGAGTCTATGAAATCGCAAACGGCCGGCTCCTTGCCGACGGGCCCAAAAGAGGAAAGACAACTGGCGAGTACGACCCCGACGCCTATGCCGAAACTGATGGAGGGCGTGACGAAAGCTTTCCAGAAGTCAAGATGTCGCGTTTCGGAAAGATCAACCTGCGTGCAATGTCCAAAGAATCCCTTTGCCAGGTCCGTTATGGAGTCGCGGAGTCCAGGTCGTTCCCTGTTGGAAAGTCCATTCGTCAAGAATGCAAGAATGCACTGGAGTGGATATCGCGTGACGAACGCCAGGGGCTCACGTGGAGTGATTTATCGTCAGTCAACGGCGCGTCAACGGTATTGTTTGCATATCCATCCAGGTTGCCAGAGCAGCCTCCACAGATGGCATTTCTGCTGAGCGGCGACGAAGACCCCGGTTCATTGCACCACGAAGGCCAGTTCGAAGCCTGCTCGCAGGCAATTGCAAAATCGCTTTCCGGTCGAGTCGCCACTGAAGAGTTGCGTGAAGTTGTAGTTTTTGTGCTGACTAAACCCGACGGATTTCGCACCAAAGTTCTATTCAGCAATCGCTGTTCAGAATCGCACTTTCTTGAAGCCGCCCGGGAATGGGAAACAGGCTGTTTGAACATCCCTTCAATCAAGTCTCGGCAGTTCGGGCCGGAGAAAGGTGACAAGCCCACCTGGAGAACTCCACTCACACCCTTTACGACTGAGATCATTGGCTGTTTGAATACGGTCTGGCGGCGCGGTGGAACGGAAGCAGCAACGTGCAAGACCGTGCGAGTCGCGGATGCGTTGTCGTTGCTCCTGGATCGTGGCGAACAACTAAATCAAACAGCGTCAAATTTACTCGATGCATTACTCAAGAACACCTCTGGCCTGCTTTTGGCGACCGGGCAAGCCAGCATCATGGGCACTGTTCACACGGTCGCTCGCAACTTACAGAAACATCAGCTTCTGTTGCCGCGAATTCTGGGACTGTTGCTCTGGAAACTCGGAATAAAAAAAGGAGACTACATGAAGACCCCGGCTTTTTGGGTTGGTCGCATGCTTAGCGTTGCCGATCAACTTCACCTTCAGTATTGCCACCAGGTGCGGAAAGGAGAGATTCCGCCTCAGTTGGTCGGAAACTCATTGATGTCAACGGCGCTAACTACCCCTGAGCACGCTCTGTCAGTGCTGGCCGAACGTATAAAACCGTACTATGCATGGGCTCAGACTGTTCAGGTTGGCGAGAAGATCGCTCTGACAAAATATTTTCTTGGGCAACTAGGTACCATTGCTACAAAACTTGCCGAATTGGAATTGCCGAAGCGTACGAATGATGCCGATCGGGCAGCAATCCTGCTCGGCTATCTTTCACGGTCGGAAAAAGACCAATCCCCCACCGACGACAAAGGAGAATCTTGAAATGACAACAGCAACTAAAGCCAGCAACGACGTTCAGCGAATCACGGGCCTGCTGATAATTGAAGTCATCAACTCAAATCCTAACGGTGATCCAGATCGTGAGAGTGATCCACGTCAGCGACCGGACTGGCGCGGGGAAATTTCACCAGTCTCGTTCAAACGAAAGCTGCGAGACCTTGTCGAGGACAAAGACGGCATCGTGTGGACGCAACTCGCGAAGGAGTTGAAACTTGATCTAGTGGAGTTTGGAATTCTCGAATCGAGAGGTCGAGTTCGGAAAGATATCGAAAAGCAGATCAAAGACGGCACTTTTACCGGTGCTTATTGGGATGGCCGCGTTTTTGGAAACACGTTCCTGGAAGAAGGATCGTCAGGATCCATTCGAACGGGAGTCGTTCAAATAGGACTGGGGATTAGTGTGGCACCGATCGAGATCAGCCGTCATACAAACACCAACAAGTCTGGAGTACAAGAAGGGAAAGATCGAGGTATGGCACCAATGGGATATCGGTTTGTCCCACATGGAGTTTACTGTATGCCGTTCTTCGTGAATCCATCCATGGCAGGAAAATCAGGCTGCACTCAGCGGGATATTGAACTACTCAAGGCACTGATACCGCATGCATACGCGCATACCCGTTCTCACGCACGCCCAATGGTTGAAGTTCGGCACGCATGGGTGATGACTCACCGTTCGCAACTCGGCTCCTGTTCGGACTTTGCATTAATTGATGCCCTGTCGCCAAAGAAGAAAGCTGATCCAGAAAGCCCTTCGACCTCATGGAGCGATTATGAGGTGCCCACCGCACTTCCAAATGAACTGGCCGACAAAGTCAAATTGGATGATCTTATCAATTGATGGCGATTAAATGTTTGCACATAGCCCCAAAGCAGCCAGTGGCATTCCGGCTCAAACCTACAAGTGCCATATTGATTCAGTGACCTTCACGGCGACTGAGAATGCCATTGCTGCTGCAGGAGCCGAGCCGTTCGGTCAACTGCTGATTGATTCGATGAAGCTCGCAGGTGAGTTTCATGATCTCGGCAAACTTGACGTATTGAATCAAGCAGTGTTGTCGAAAGAGGGCAAAGGGCGATTGCCCGTCAACCACGTTGACGCGGGCGTGGCTGCGATGCATAGGTTGACGCAATCGAAGGCTGCTGCAATCTCGTCCTTGCTTATCTACTCGCATCATTGTGGCTTGCCCGACTTCTCCGATGTCTTGCAAAACAAAATGCGGGACATCGAGCCCCATGAGAGCCTGGGATCAATCAGGCAACGCACGGACGTTCTTCTGGATGACTATCTTGCATTGCACTCCGAACAGATCGGCAATCAATCGGATGCTCGTGTTTCTACGTATCACGCGCCTCACGACATGCAAATCATGTTTCGAATGGCACTGTCCTGCTTGGTGGACGCTGATCATACAGACACAGCCCGCAACTACCGACAGTCACCGGACCTCCCGAGCATCGAATTGCGAGCTATTGATCGTCTGGAACGACTGGATAGGTACGTCGCGGCATTGAACAGCGGGACAGCTAACGATCGCAACGCACTGCGAGCATCAGTCTACCAATCCTGCAGATCTGCTCCAACCCGTCGCAACATGGTGTCGTGCGATAGCCCTGTTGGTTCCGGCAAGACGACAGCAGTGATGGCACATCTGCTCCGAGTCGCAGCAGATG
>JANOZG010000829.1:0-15346 GCA_031429275.1 Planctomycetota bacterium | reverse complement strand
AGGGCTGACGCCCTGCCGCTCGCCAAAAAGCCATAACAGAACTTGTTTCGGGCCTGTTCACTCAGAGTCAAGTTACTTGCTCTGAGCAAGAGCATCTCAGCTTTCATGCAGGATAAACTAAAAAAACCGCCGTTCTTTACGAACGGCGGCTTTTATTTTGTCTCAACCGATGATATCGAACGGCAGGACTAGCCTACGAATGTCTTGCGCTTCAGAGCGGCAAGACGTGATTTCGTACGCGATGCTGCGTTCTTGTGAATCAACTTCTTTGAAGCAGCCTGATCCAGAGCCTTCACTACGAGGCTGAACTGCTTGTCAGCATCTTCCTGAGTTGGCTTCTCTGCAAGGTACGCACGGAACTTCTTGAGTCGCGTGCGAAGCGATCCGCGTTGCTGGCGATTACGATCACGGCGAACAATGGAACGGCGAAGAGATTTTTCGGCAGATGCTGAATTAGGCATAGGAAAGAATTGTATCGTTTACGAGTTGAGGACCGGACCATCGCCGAAAAACGCAATTTCGGCCCTTTCACGGATTCAATTTGAACGCGGTAGGGTAGCGATTGATTCCAAAAATTGCCAGTCCGATCCGTAGAAACGGGTGCTAATTGGTGCTTCCGGATGTTGATTTTCTGGCTTTGAGAATGTCGGTCTTCAGTTTTGCAAAGAAGTCCTTAATCTCTTTCTTCAGATTCGCAGGCAAATTCCCTGTCAAAATTGCCTGCTGCGAGATCGATCCGACTTCCCCCGTGCGTTCCCAGACCTTGTAGGCCTGTGGTCGACCGCTGGAATTGTCCTGCACGATCACGTGGGCTGTAATGTACAGGACAAGACGGCTTCCTGAACGTTCCAGTTTCATCAGAGTCAACAATGCGGCTTTGTCGCTGCTGATCAGGCTTTCTTCTATTCCCGACTTTTCAAGAATTATTCGGGCTTCGGATTCTACCGCACTCACAACAGTGCGCCGTGGATCTTCGAATGTCGCCGGTAGAAACAGGATGACGACCTTTTTCAGGTCGGCCAGCAGTTTGTCACCCTGCGGAGTACCAGAGATGTCTTCAATTCCGTCTTCACCAGCATCGCCTTCTTCACCTTGAGCATGACGTACTGGCGCCACAATTGGGCTCAATGGAATTGGTGCATCTTCGAGTTCTGTCATGGCATGCAGAATATCCTCGCAGGAGATTCCAAAATTCAACGCCTGTGCCCCCTGGCCGACCAGCGACATTGTGTTGATGGCCACAACTTCACCGCGTTTTGTGATCAGCGGGCCGCCACTATTGCCGGGAGAAATGGCTGCGGTTGTCTGAACCCACGTTCCAGTGTGCCCCCTGAGCCCAACTGATGATCTGAGTTCATCGGCCGTGCGAGTTGCGCTGACGATGCCCTCTGTGACAGACATGTCCAGTCCCAAAGGTGCTCCAATGGCGACCACTTCAGTTCCCGTGTCAGGCAAGATTTTTGCTACCGGTAAGGACGCGAGTGGGCTTTGGCAGCGACTGGCGTCGAACTTAAGAATCGCGATATCTTTTTCGTGATCCATGAACAAAATGCCGTCGACATCTATTCGATCTTTGTTGGCGAATTCAACCCACGCTTTATTTGAGCCAGCTATGACATGGTAATTTGTGACAACGATTCCAGCTGAATCGATCACAAATCCGCTTCCATTGCCCGCGCCTTGGCTGGACGACACATTGATACGCACAACAGAGCCTTTCACCCGTGCAAACAGGTCTCTGATATTCAGGTCGGTTTCAGAGATGGCCAGCGACGTCGCTACTGATGTTGCCGGGCCAGCAGATGCGGATGGCTCAGCGTTCGCCATTACAGGATCTGCAGGCGGCGTTATTTGACCGAAAGTCGTGGCTGGAATGTTGGCAGCAGGCGCTGCTGTGATTGCCGCCGTGCTGGAAGTCGTGTCATTGGACGCGGCAGGTGGCTGAAGTGTCGAAGTTGTGTCCGGTGCGTGCGTGGCGACTGGAACATTTCCGTTGGCAAACGTGGAAATACCGGTACTCGCAGGATTTGTGACTGAGTTCGCATTTGAATTCGCGGCAATGGCAGAATTCTCTGGATTGCTGCCGCCGGTTGAAGACGGGTTTGACTCCTGTGCAGGATCGGCACTGGCGATCGCATTGTCCGTTCCTGTGCCCTGCAATACATTGAAAAGGACCATTCCAATCAAGCCGGTGGCCACGACGGCACCAGCGACACCGACCATAGTTTTCCATGGGACGCCGCTGGTCTGATCGTAACGTTTCGGGTCGCGTGGTTGGCGAACTGGCGGTTCTTCGAAGGTTCCGCTGTTCTTCCGCCGCGATTCTGCAGGCTGCGGCGCGGCCGGACGCGCGGATGGTAGAGCAGGAGATGGTCTACTGGGAGACGCCTGTGTTGGAGCAGCTGATCGTTTTGGAGCGGCTGATTGCGTCGGGGCGGGCGATCTTTTACCAACAGGGACTTCAATAACACCCTGGCAGCCAGGACAGCGGATTCGCTTGCCCGCATGCGACACATCGATTCGATACTGACCGTTGCAAGCTGAGCACTCAACCAGGATTGTCATCGGAGCAGTCTCGAAGAAGTCGACCTGAAACACTGATGTATCAAGTCTATACCTCTAATTGATGCTTCTCAATAGACTTGTCCTGGATATG
Organism: Planctomycetota bacterium; assembly: GCA_031429275.1. Lineage (GTDB taxonomy): Bacteria > Planctomycetota > Planctomycetia > Planctomycetales > Planctomycetaceae > SXXK01. The sequence goes on along the minus strand of JANOZG010000829.1, from coordinate 12,690 downwards.
GTGAATTCGCACCCACTGGTCGAAGTCGCGACTGGTGTAACGTAAGCCTGTTGCTCCGCCGATGGGAAAGTTCCGCACCGCGAACCTGCCCGAACTTACTTCATCATTCCTATGCGCTGATCCAGTCCCAGCATAAGATTCATATTTTGCACTGCAACGCCACTCGCGCCTTTTATGAGGTTGTCGATCGCTGCAAAGATGACGAGCTGGTCGCGGTTGAAGCGGACGGTGATGTCGCAGAAGTTCGTGAACGACACGTCCTTGGTTGTTGGAATGTGGTCAACGACTCGGATAAATGGCTGCCCAGCGTAGAACTTTCGAAAGACATCCAGCAAGCGACTCTGCGAGTGTTGCTCTTTGAGTCGCGGGTAAATCGAACAAAAAATCCCTCGATCCATTGGCATGAGATGCGGATTAAAAGCAACCTGCACGCTGGCGCCACCAATGTCCGTGAGAACCTGTTCGATCTCTGGTGTGTGGCGATGCTTCCCGATGCTGTATGCAGTGACGGATTCGTTGCATTCGGAAAACAGATTTGACAACTTCGGCGTGCGACCAGCCCCGCTGATACCGCTTTTGGCGTCAATGATAATGCCTTTTGGTTCGATTAGTTTTTGTGCCAGCAACGGGGCGAGAGCCAAAATCGACGTGCTGGTGTAACAGCCAGGATTGGCAACAAGTTCTGCGTGCGGGATTTTGTCAGCATAGATCTCCGGAAGTCCGTACACTGCCGTTGTGAGGCGCGTTGGATCGGTATGCACATGCTCATACCAGGTTTCGTAGACGCCCGGATCTGTGAGCCGATAATCTGCACTCAGATCAACAACGCGACAACCGGCGTCCAGAAGCTGCGGCACGGCTTCCATGCTGGCAGTGTGGGGAAGACAGCAAAACGCTATATCGCACATCTTGCCAGCCTGTTCGGCCGTCAGATTCTCGCAGCGAAGATCGAACAACCCTGTGAGCGATGGGTGGATTTCGCTGAGCTTTGGCTTGGTATCCTGGCGAGTCGTCGCGGCGACCACTTCGGCCTGCGGATGACGTGCCAGAATCTTAAGAAGTTCGAGTGCCGTGTAACCGGTCGCGCCAAGAATCGCAATGCGTACCATGAAGATCGCCGTGAAGGTATGGGCTTGATTTTCGCAGGACGGTCTTCTCAGGTCGACCGCGTCTGACTTGATTTTCAGGACGGATTGAGAAGGCCAATCCTGCTTGAAGTTAGGTGAAATTGTGAGCCAAGTATAGGATGGGCAGTCTCCGGCTCAATCAGATGTGTTTGTAACCAACAGGGTTTCCGCGATTTCGGATTTTGCCCGCGAATCACGCGAATGAATCGAAGTCAAATTGTCATTGAATGACAACATTCGCGCTCATTATCGCCATTCGCGAGCAAACTTTCCCCCCAGGTCATTGCGAAGTTTTTGATATTGATTTGGGGATGGATCAGGAATTTTGGCTGACGCTTTTCAAATTGAAAAAAGACCGTCATGATATCTGCCCCGATTGGAATTCAATTTCTAACTCAAATTCCGAATATGTTACTTCCCTCATGGCAAACGTCGCTTCACTGGCAACCGCCGCACTCACAGCAGGCAATGGTATTCTTCGGCTGGCTCCGACATGGGTTCCTCGTTCGTTCTTACAGCCTGGCCGTCGCCTGAAGCTGCATCCGGACGATTACTATGCGTTGGGAATGCACCGTGGCGGGATCGACGAGCGCTGGTTCGGGTCAACGACTGAAGCTGCGAATGACAATCGCAACGCAGACGAAGGGCTTTCGTACGTCGTTCACGATGGTCAGAGATTCCTGCTGCGTGATGTTGTCGCGGAACTCAAGAGCGAAATCATTGGCGACCACATTTGGAACACTTTCAAGAAGTGGCCGGTGTATTCTAAGTTCTTCGATAACATGGGGCCGATTCCGCATCACATGCACCAGAATGCCGAACAGGCTGCGAAGGTTGGTCAGGAAGGCAAGCCGGAAAGTTACTATTTTCCGCCTCAGATGAACGCAATAGGAAATAATTTCGCTTCTACGTTTATGTAGTCCGTTGGCCCTGCAATTTTCATTTTTTGACAGGCTTTGGCGTTTTTCGATGAGGTTTTGACGGGCGATCCGGAACTTGCCGGGTTCAATGTCCGCGTAGCGTCACTCTTCAACCGTTAACCTGGTATTGTGATTCGAATATGGCAACACAATCACAAACTCTGCCTGAAACTGCTGTGCTGCGAGGTCTGACCTGGGGGCAATATCTGGCCGTTGTTGATGTTCTGGCCGAACATCATACGCGGCATCATTTTGCCCACGGTGACCTGGAGCTGAATAATCCGGTTTACGGTGTCACTTGGGCTCAGTATCTTGCGTTTTTGGAAGCGATCGGCGATACCTACTGTCGACATAATTATGCCAATGAGACTCTCGAAATCATGTCACCGCGAAAAGATCATGAATGGGTCAAGCGATTTATCGGGCGTATTATCGAGTATGTTGCCATCGAACTCGACATCGAAATCCAGTGTATTGGTTCGACCACGATCACTTCGGAGGCTGTGTCTCGGGGATTTCAGCCGGATGAAGCATACTACATTGCTAACGAACGACTGGTTCGTGGCAAGGACACCTTCGAGCCGGATATTGATCCGCCGCCGGATTTGCTTCTCGAAGTCGATGTCGCATCGTCGTCCCAAGGACGCCTGGAATCCTTCGCTGCGATGAGACTTCCGGAAGTCTGGAGGTACAGCAACGATGAGATTCAATTTCTCCAACTCGACGAAAAAGGGATCTACATTGCGGTCGATAAGAGCCTGTCTTTACCTATGGTCATTCCGTCCGACATCGCTGAGTGTTTCGAATTGCTGAGTACGCTTTCCGAAAATCAAGTCTTGAAGACGCTTGTCGCAAAGTTGCGAGATCGTCGCTGAATTATTTTTAACAATCTCTCATAACCGTTGAAGGTCAAATCTGATGACTCATACCGCACCAAAACTTCACAACGCCATGTGGCCAGGACTTGTTGGCAAAGGCAATGGCGAAGGCCAGGAACCGCCGATCAGCCTTGAAAATATGCTGCAACTCACAGCTGCTGCAAATGTGAATGGTCAGAAGTTTGATGGTATTGATTACTTCTTGTTTCACCCTCACACCGATCCGGATGCCAGCGAAGATGACTTGCGACGGATCGCCGATCAAATCGCATCGTATGGATTTTCGGTCGGTTCGCTGGTGGCACCGATCTGGCCCGGCACCGTTGGTGATTCAGCCATGGGAACGCCGGTGCAACGAGCCAAGTTTATTCTGTCGGTGAAGAAGGCTTGCCGCATTGCCCGAATCTTCAATGAACACGGCGTGCGGCAATACGGCGTTATCCGAATTGACTCCGCTGAATTCGGTGTCAACAAATGGCGTGAAGACTCAGCAGCCAATACGAAAACTATCGCCGCAACGTTCCGCGAAGCTGCAATAGTGGCGGCTGCTCATGGCGAAAGATTGGCAGCAGAAGGCGAAATCTGCTGGGCTGGTATGCATAGCTGGAAAGACATGCTTAACCTCCTGGAGTCGGTCGATATGCCAGGCTCGCTCGGATTCCAGTGTGACCTTGCTCATACCTATTTGTATCTGCTCGGTTACAACGCACCGGAATGCGCCCTGGTGAAAGAAGGGCACACCGACGAAGAATTCTTCGCGGCTTATAAGACGATGACAGACAAGTTGCGACCGTGGACTATTGACTTCCACGTCGCTCAGAACGACGGCCACGTTCATGGTGCAGGATCGCACGACAAGACGGGCAAGCACTGTCCTGCGGACGATCCAAACGGCAAACTCGACATCGTCAAATGCGCGGGTTACTGGTTGGAAGGAGCTGCTGAACGCGGCATTAAACACATCTGCTGGGATGGCTGTATGTTTCCAAACGCGATGCTGGAAAATCCCGCGACATGGAACACGATTCTTGACACCATGATCAAGGTTCGAAACGCCCATGGATGGAGCTAAGGTGAAGTATCCGCGTCGCAAGTTCAAAGTATTCACTTCACTTTCGATCACTCAAATTAATTCCTGAATAGAAAGAAAACATGTCCAGTCTCAAACCACTCAACATCGGACTTATCGGTTACGGCTTCATGGGCCGGACGCACTCAAACGGATACAAAAGGGTTAACGACTTCTTTCCCGAGCTGAAGCATCGACCGGTGCTCAAAGCGATCTGTGGACGCAGCGAAGATCAAGTGAAAGCATTCGCCGATCAGTGGCAGTATGAATCGACAGAAACCGATTGGCGTAAGCTGATTGCTCGTCCGGATATCGACGCGATTGATATTTGTACGCCGAATAACTCACACGCCGAAATTGCAATCGCTGCTGCTGAAGCGGGTAAGATGGTTCTCTGCGAAAAACCGCTTGCAATGAACCCCATTGAAGGCCAGAAGATGGTGGATGCCATCGAAAAAGCAAAGGTTGCGAATACCGTTTGGTATAACTATCGCCGAGTGCCCGCTGTATCACTTGCCAAGCAGTTGATCGATGAAGGTCGGCTTGGTCGCATCTTCCATTATCGCGCAAATTTTCTGCAGGACTGGACCATCAACGCAGACCTGCCACAAGGTGGCGCAGCGCTGTGGCGTCTGGACGCTGCCGCAGCTGGTTCCGGAGTGACGGGCGATTTGCTGGCACACTGCATCGACACCGCTATCTGGCTCAATGGGTCGATCAAAAACGTCACCGCAATGACCGAGACTTTTGTCAAAGAACGCATGCACAATCTCACCGGCAAAGTAGAAAAAGTTGGCATCGACGATGCTTGTGCGTTTCTGTGTCATTTCCAAAACGGCTCGCTCGGGCTGTTTGAGTCGACTCGCTATGCTCGTGGTCACAAGGCTTTGTATACGTTCGAAATCAATGGCGAAAAAGCTTCGATCAAGTGGGACCTGCATGACCTGCATCGCCTTGAATACTTCGATCACGGTGACAACTCGCTCATTCGCGGCTGGCATCAGGTTCATTGCACAGACGGTGACATGCCGTACATGGGCAAATGGTGGGTCGGAGGTCTGCAGATCGGTTACGAGCACACTTTCGTGCATCAGGTTGCCGACTTCATCGCAGCGATCGAGTCTGGCAAGCCGTGCAGCCCGACATTCCGCGAGGCTCTTGAAACCCAAAAGGTCTGCGAAGCCGTTCTGGACAGCGCGAAATGCGGCCAGTGGAAGGAAATTGCGTAGCTCAACGCAAGTTTCCGGCTATAATGCCCGAACAAACATGAACGGCGGTTGAAGGGGTGCCCTTTCAGCCGCCGTTGCGTTTGTTGATCTTCAATTGAATTCAGCACGCAGAAGATCTGATTTCTCACCGAACTTTTGGTCAAGAAGTCATGTCTTCCCGCGTATTTTTGCGCTTTTAAAATCCGCACTGCCAAGGTCTTCGACGCGGTGCAATTGATTTGGTTTAAGGTGTAGTTATGGAACGTCAACCGATTTCCCGCGAAGGGTATGAAAAAATCCGCAAGGAAATTGAAGCACTTGAGGAAACCAAGCCTGCGATTCTTGAACGTATCAAGACGGCCCGTGAAGAAGGCGATCTGAAAGAAAACGCCGAATACCACGCCGCGCGCGAAACGCTTGCGCACCTTGAACGCCAGATCGGAAGCAAGCGAGTTCAGCTTTCAGGCTGCCAAATCATGGAAAAGCTTGACGGGCCGAAAGACACCGTCATGTTCGGATCGACGGTCCGAGTCAAAGATCTGTCCGATGGCACGGAAGAAGCATACGAACTCGTCGGACCTGGTGAAGAAGACTACGACGGAGACGTGATGAAGATTCTCACGTCAAGTCCGATTGCAACTGCACTGGTTGGCAAAAAAGTCGGAGACACTGCCGAAATCGACATCCCCCGCGGCAAGTTGCGAATGGAAATTGTCGCGATTGAATAACAGTGATTGGCTAAAGTAGTTCGACGTCCGCCTCATCAACAATCACCGAAGCACCTTGCTGCATGAAATTGACAATTACGGTCAATCTGTGTTGATTGAGGCACTTTGTAATTGTTCCCTTCAATCCCCTCATGGCGCCGTTCTTCACGACGCATGAACGTCCAACCAACGGCACGGGTTCCGGACGAACTTCAGCACCAGTGATCACCAGCTGACGAATTCGACGCAGGTCGTCGATCAGAGCTTCGTGCTCAGTGACTGGCAGGCATCGAGAGATGCAACCGGTTGAAACGGCGTCGTGTCGAGCCACTTCATCACCGCGAATGAATACGTAACCCGTAAACAACGGGACAAAACTGGTGCGAATGCGTCCTTGAGGCGACCGCTTTCGTTGCTGGATCATCGGGCCGTAGTGCGCGATCTTCAGTGGACGCAGCTTTCGCATCAACTCCTTTTCCTGTCGTGCCAGTGTGTACATAGCAAACCACGAATCATCAGGATTCTCCGATGGTAGCTCCAGCAGAGAATCCGGGAAAATGTCTGGTTCTTTGGCGAGAATAGGCATGGAGAAAAGGGTTTAGTTGTCGGTGGAAGAATCTCAGAATCTGCGATGCAAGCGTCTAACAGCCCATGATGTCTGTTGATATAAGTCAAGGTGTCGGGACGATAAGCCTTCGCTGTTATCGGCACGTTTGCAAAAGCTGCTGGAGCAGATTGAGCGTTGCAGATTCTGTTTACTCGACACCTATACAGATTCTCTGCTGGACACGGTATCAACTTGAAAATTCTAATCCGTGATGCGAAGAATGACTGAAGAACGTGGGTTGCCATCAACTTCTGCAAAAAGCCGTTTGGCTTGATTCTTTTCACAAACCTCGTTTAACCGTCAGCCCCAGGCGTACGCGAAAAAAAGACAACGAGTACGCCTGCGGCTGACTGTTAAACGAGGAAACTTCCGCATCAATGCTTACTACCAGCGTTTTGCGCTGTTCTGTTTGTTGCGAGAAGCACGGTAGCCGTACTCAACGGCAAACCAATCGGCGAATTGCTCGCGTTTCCGGAAACCCGTATTTCGGTCGTCGTTAATGTGGCCGATTTCGTGAATCAGAACGTTGTTAAGATAGAAGTCACGAATTGTGTTTTTTGTCCAGATCAATCGCCACAGATTTCCATCCTGAACCCAGCGACCGCCATACATTTCCGTTTCGATTCGTTGAGCCGGCGTTGGAGCACGCGCATAGAGCTCAACCAGAGACTCTTCGATAGGATAGAGGTAGACGGCAGTACCCCATTGCAGCCCATAGCATGGAAACAGTCGGCGTTTCTTGGTCATCCGGCTGAATTGTACGACGTCCAGTTTCTCTCGGAACTCTTCCGGAAGCTGCAGAACACGTTCTCGCACATCTTCTGCGGAAACCGGGTGAATGTAACCTTCACCACTGGATTGCATAACAATCTTGAGTTCGTGACTCTCTGATTCATCACTGTTGACTGGATTATGCCAGACTTCAGGAGCGTCAAATGGTCGGCCGTGTGCCAAGCCGTCGCCGCGATGTTGATGCGCGGACGCCGGGCTAATGCCGCTGCGACGCGATGGAACACGTCCATGACGCGCGGCGCGGAGATTCGATCGAGTTGTGCTTCGGCCAGATGAATTGTGCAGTGACATGGCAGGACCCGTAATTCAGCAGACGTTTTGCTTCTGCGCCGCAGTGCGATTCGGAAGATGTTTGACGCCAACTGCCTAAGTTCGATCTGCGACGTTGTGTTGCAGTTCGATGGGACGGGCATCCGTTCGGGGAGAGAATTTGTTGCCCGTCGAACTCCTGTGGGCAACAAACAACGACTCACTGATTCCAGTGGGTACGCACGATCCTAGCGGGCCGCAATGTCGCGTCTAGCTGAACAGCGCAAGTGGCTATTTTGCAGGAGGTTACGACGTTTTATTTTTCAGGCGTTATTCCTGCACTGCCTGCGCAATGGCGGTAACTCGTTGCTGCGAAGAGGCTTGAGTCCAAAGGCAATCGCATGTCCGGATATGAGGAGATGTACAGTAGTTTGACGCAAGGCCCTTGAATACACGGTTCAATTCCTGAAATCGCTGAAACGGAATGGTTTTCGAGAAAAGCTCTCACTGATTCACTTTGCGGCAAATGTCGGTTATCCGGATTTTCTTGATTATCCACCCTCGGATTTTATCCGCAGAATCTGCCGAAATCTGCCCGACGGTAACTCTCCAGTTACGAGTCTCTGATCGTTTTTGCGGAAGTGACGTCAAGCGGGGCAGTGAGAAGGAATAGACTTCGTGTGGTGCGGAGATGAGCCGCAAATGCAGCGACGTTGATCAGGAACGATCGCTAAACGATCGATGGGAAACTGAATTCGTGTTTGCATTGAGTCTTCCACAACGTCTGCTCGGACTTTGTTTACTACTGCAGGTCAGTGGTTGCGGGACTGCCGTGCAACGTAGTGGAACGGAGCAATTGCTGTTGTCCGATTCGATCGACCAGGCAATTGATCAGTTGGATCTGTCGCCACTTGCTGGTCGCAAGGTTTACCTTGATACGGAGTACATGAAGACTTACAAAGGTCCGAATGTTTACATCACTTCCGACTACATCATCAGCGCCTTGCGTCAGAAGTTGACGACGACGGGTTGCTTCGTGCAGCCGACGCGTCTTGAGGCTGACTATATTCTTGAAGCTCGTGTTGGCGCGTTAGGAACAGATTCGATGGAAGTCACGTATGGGATTCCATCCAGCAACGGACTTGGCACCGCAGCCAGCGCCTTGGCCGGTGCTCCTGCAGTGCCCGCAATTCCCGAAATCTCAGTGGGAAAGCGTAATGGCGTGAAAGGCATCTCAAAGATCGTTGTCTTCGCCTATCATCGCGAAACCAGCGTGCCAGTGTGGCAATCCGGAAGCGCCGTAGCCCGAAGCGATGCGAGAGATTCCTGGTTCCTTGGCATCGGTCCGCTCTCACGCGGCAGCGTTTACAACGGCACTCTGCTGGCTGGAAATCGGATCAATTCCCCGTTTGAAAAGAAGACTAAGTCAAACGAAGTCAAGCCTCTGACCATGGCGGACAAGCATAGCTACGTGCATCCAGCGGTACTCGAACAGCAACTTGCGGAGACAAAAGCAAACGCCGCTGCCAAAGTTGAACAGGTTGCGCATGAAGCAACTGGAACACCAGCAGAAGCTCCGAAGCCAACGCATCCCTCTGCTTCGCAGCCTGGCGTATCGACACTCAAGTGAACTATTCGCCATTAGAAGACTCTTCTTTGTTGCAGCGCGCGTCCAGTTTGATTCATTTCCCTTTGGGCCTGAACGCCAGGATCTGTTCGGGATCCGTTTCCAGCCTTGGGCCTCCGATGAGATCCACGCAATAGGGAACGGCGGGCATCACAGCATCCAGGCATTCGCGAATCGCTTTTGGCTGACCGGGCAGGTTGATGATCAGGCAAGAGCCGCGAATTCCCGCAGTTTGGCGGCTCAGAATTGCTGTGGGAACCTTTTCCAGCGACACTTTTCGCATGAGTTCCCCAAACCCGGGCATCATCTTGTCGCAAACATCTGCGGTTGCTTCTGGCGTCACGTCACGGATGGCTGGGCCGGTGCCTCCTGTCGTAATTATCAGGCAGCAATTCAAGATATCGGCCATTTCGCGAAGGCTCGCACCGATCAGGTTGCGGTCATCAGAAACCACGCGGTATTCCTCGATCCAGTGAGAAATCAGCGTTTTTTGCAGGTATTCGCGGATTGCGGGACCGCCAAGATCCTCGTATTCACCTCGGCTGGCTCTGTCTGATACGGTGAGCACGCCGATTCTGATCGTTGTTTGCATGGATGTGGACTCAATTATGGGTTTCCGACAGCTCGTCCAGCCACCGTGTTCGCGGTTTGGAAATATGGACCAGTATCCCTTCAAGAGCTTCCCAATCATGGCAGTCTGTCTATCATGCTGCAACTGTGACTATGCAGCAACTGCGTGCAGCAACCGATCCCAAAATCAGCGATGAGATTCCTGTCGATTCCTGTTACACTTTTGCCGCACTTTCTACCCTCCTTGCAAAGTTGCTCAAACCGAGCTGACTGACAATGCCCAAATCAACTTCACTTCCGTCTTCGGCCCCATCGTTTCTGGGGGCGTCGGATTCCGATTCTGAACCGAACCAATCTTCCAGCCTTACACATTCAGATTCCACGCCAGCGAAGCACGAGATCGAGCTGGGCACGCAGAATCTCGAGTTTGCCGAATCGCAATTGGAAAACTATCTGGTTGACAGGAATTCTGTTTCACCTGACTGGCGTGACTACTTCGACGATCTAAAAGTCGTTGACTCTGGTTTGACCCCTGAGAGTCTGCACGTTCCGTTTCAGGCTGGCAGTATCTTCCGTCGATCGACAGCCGTTCGGGTTGATCCATCAACTTCCGATGCTGTGATTCTTCAGGAACGACTGGATCAGCTGATCCGCAGCTATCGCGTCCGCGGGCATATCATCGCAAAGATTGATCCACTGAATGCAGAACGACCAAAACCTGCAGAGCTTGATTCATCGTATTACGGATTTACAAAAGAGCACATGAGTCGTGAGTTTTCGACGCAATGGACTGGTGGTCCAGATACGCGAACTCTGAGCGATACGTTGACGTGGATGCAGACAACTTATTGCCGATCGATTGGCGTGCAATTCATGCACATCGACAGCATGCAGGTTCGACAGTGGTTGCAGGATCGCATGGAGCGTACTGCAAATCGTTTGAAACTGTCGCGTGATGAACAGATTCGCATTCTGGAACGACTCAGCGACGCGGTTGTCTTTGAAGAGTTTGTGCAGAAAAAATACGTCGGCGCGAAAAGCTTCTCACTGGAAGGTGCTGAGAGCCTGATTCCATTGCTGGATATGGCAATTGACAGGGCGGGCGGTCAGGGTACGGAACTCATCGTGCTCGGCATGGCTCATCGTGGACGCCTCAACGTCCTTGCCAACATCATGGGCAAAAAGCCCTCCAAGATTTTCCGCGAATTCGATGACGTGGATCCGCAGCTAAAGATGGGTCGCGGAGACGTGAAGTATCATCTGGGATACAGCACGGATCGCATGACAACGTCCGGTCAGAAAGTTCATCTGACGCTGTGCTTTAATCCCAGTCATCTGGAGTTCGTAAATCCAGTTGCACTCGGACGTTTGCGTGCGAAGCAGGATCGCACAGGCGACTTCGATCGGCGAAAAAGCTGCGTGATTCTGATTCACGGAGATGCCGCATTTGCTGGCGAAGGTGTAAGCCAGGAGACGCTGAATCTGAGCGAACTTCCCGGTTATCAAACCGGCGGAACAGTTCATATTGTCGTGAATAATCAGATCGGATTTACAACCTCGCCATCCGAGGCCCGGTCATGCACATATGCCACTGATGTTGCGCGAATGTTGCAGATCCCGATCTTCCATGTTAACGGCGAAGATCCGGAAGCGATCGCTCAGGTCGTGCAGTTGGCGATGGACTTCCGAGCAAAGTTTCATCGCGATGTTGTGATCGACATGTATTGCTTTCGTCGTCGCGGTCACAATGAAGGTGACGAGCCTGCATTCACACAGCCGACGATGTATAAGCTCATTCGCAGTCGGCAGACGGTCTTCAACAGCTTTCTGGATTCACTCGTTACGCACCGTGAAGTCACAAAGGAAGAGGGAGCTGAAATTGTCGCGCGTCGCGGTCAGATGCTTGAAGAAGAACTCATTGAAGCTCGCAAGGATGGATTCCGCTATCTCGAAGAGAGTGGCGGAGGCATGTGGAAGGGCTATTTTGGCGGCAACTGGCTGGAGGCTGATTTTCCTGCCACTGCGGTTCCGCCCGAAGTCATTCAAAGCGTGATGACGAAATTGACGAGTCCTCCGGAGGGTTTCACGCCGCATCCCAAGGTCGAATTGGTGTTGAAGACTCGTCGAGAAATGGCCGCGGGTGACAAGCCCTTCGACTGGGGTGCCGCTGACATTGCGGCGATGGGAACATTGGTCGCTCAGGGAACCCGATTGCGCTTTAGCGGTCAGGACGTTCGCCGTGGTACATTCAGTCATCGACATGCTGCATTGCATGATTGCAATGATGGAAAAATGTGGTTGGGGTTGCAGGATTTGGCGGCGCGTCCTGAACTGGTTGAAATCTATAACAGTCCGTTGTCTGAAATTGGCGTGCTGGGCTTTGAGTATGGCTACAGCCTGGACTGTCCTGACGGTCTGGTGATGTGGGAAGCACAGTTTGGCGATTTCGTCAACGTGGCTCAGGTGATCATCGATCAGTTCATCGCCAGTACAGAAGACAAATGGAAGCGGTTGAGTGGCGTCGTATTGCTGTTGCCGCACGGGATGGAAGGGCAGGGGCCTGAGCATTCGAGCGCGCGGCTCGAGCGATTTTTGGCGATGGCGGCCGAAGACAACATTCAGATTATGAATCCAACCACTCCGGCTCAGTACTTCCACATGTTGCGTCGGCAGGCATTGCGGCGTTGGAAAAAGCCGCTGATTGTAATGACTCCCAAGAGTCTGCTGCGACACAAAGATGCAGTATCGCCTCTTAGTGAACTGACTCACGGTGAGTTTCATGAAGTGCTGCCGGATGTTACGAAATCTCCGGACGGTGTCACTCGCATTCTCCTGTGTTCTGGTAAAGTCTACTATGATTTAGCAGCCTATCGAGACGAAGCTAAGCGTGATGATGTTGCAATCATCCGACTCGAACAGCTCTATCCTTTCCCCGC
>JANOZG010000828.1:0-16105 GCA_031429275.1 Planctomycetota bacterium | reverse complement strand
GAAGATTTCTGCGATCACGTTGATTCCTGCCAGCAAGGAGTCGCCTGACAGTCAGGCTGTTGTATCGACAGATCGATCGGGAAAAGCCTGGCGATGGCCTGGAAGTTCTGTGATTCAGCGAAGCATATTTCCAGGCCGCGACGATGACCCGTTCATAATTCCCAATTCAATTTGCTGGAAGGATGCAAACACTCTGCTGCGTATTGGGATCACGGGGATCGAAAGTCTCGATATCAACACCGGCACTTCAAAGCAGGTCTTTCTCAGTGAGGCGCGCGTGATGGGCCTTCGTTATGCCGTCGAATTGGATTGCCTTGTCGTTGCCGACAGCAAGGGCTCAATTACCGTCGTGCCTGACGAAGGACCGTCTCGATCACCCCTGACAATCTGGAATGATGAGCCTATTCTGGATCTGTCGATTGATCAATTCGCAGCGATAGCTGTTGTGCGGGGTCCAAAAGACGAAATTGCTGTCCTTGATCTTCACAAGAACGAAATCGTCCTGCGATTGTTTGATCGTGAGGCTTCTGTTGTGTCTCCAAACGGACGCTGGATTGTGTCTGGAGATCGAAAAACAGATGCGTTTGAAGTTCTGGATGGAAAGACTCTCAAACTGGTCAGGTGTTTGAAAGATGTCGATCCGACCTACGAAAGCATTCAATTCTCTCCAGACTCAAAGCGATTGATTGCCACTGGAACTCATCGCATGGTGACCGTGTGGGATTGCGATTCGTGGGAAGTTGCCAATCGGATTTCAAGTCCATCGAGCATCAACAGTGTGCCGACATTCCATCCTGACGGGCGAACTCTGGCGATGGCGGATGATTCTAATTCTGTCAGGCTATTGGATATTCAATCTGGACGAGAACTGTTAACCATCGGTCCGTTTTCTTCTTCATCGTTTCGAGGACTTGCGTTCGCACCGGATGGCGAAACTCTGGTGATTTGCGGATCGAATCTTTACCTGCAACTCATCAGCGCCGGCAATTGAAGGCTTCGCGAAAACCTTCGGTCGCGGTGGCCATAGGCGTGGTCTGAAGAAAACAGGAAGGCGAGCAGTGTACGTAAGTGCCCTGATTCTTCGCATTTCAAACGCATCATCAGGGGATTGACATCCCGCTCGCCAAACACTTCCTCATTTTTTCCCGTCAGTCAAATAACAGTACACCAGCGCGCGACCCGCGCGCATCTATGTCGAATCCAGTCACATATCATCAGCCGAAATAAGCCACGGCATTTCGGAATACTTTGATGCCGTCGCCTTCGCCGCGGAGACCGAGGCGTGTCCATTGTGGATGCTGAGTTGCAAAAAGAAAGCGTTCCGGATGTGGCATCAGGCCGAGCACTCGACCTGTGGTGTCACAGAGGCCCGCGATGTTGGCGATCGAGCCGTTTGGGTTTTCTGGTTCCGGCAGCAGGTCAATGCGAGTCGGATCGCCTGTGGTCTTCAGCATGTCAGTGGCGGCTGGTGACCAGTAGCAAGCGGCGATTTGCGAGTTGTTTCGAAGCTCATCCAGCAACTCCGAATGCTTCAATGCGATGCGGCCTTCGGCGTGAGCCATGGGAACATCGAATTCATCGATGCCTTTCAAAAAGACGCTGTTACACGATGTGACCTTCAGTCGCACCCAGCGATCGGTGTAGCGGCCGTTAGCGTTCCATGTCAGTGTGACTTGATCTTCCCACGCCTTGTCCGTTGCGTTTTCAATTCCGCGTCGCATCAGCAGGCCAGCCTTCAGAATTGTCTGAAAACCATTGCAGATGCCGAGCAGCAGTTTGTCGTCTTGCAAAAATTCTCGCATCGCTTCGTTCAGCTGTCCTCGAAGCTGGCGAGAAAAAATAACGCCTGCACCGAGGTCATCACCGTAACTAAAGCCACCCGGAACGCATAAAATCTGGTACTGACGGAGTTGCGCAGGGTTTTCCAGCAAGCGAAAGAGATGGATCCGATCCGCAGTCGCCCCGGCGAGTTCGAACGCATGAGCGGTCTCAACGTCACAGTTTGTTCCTGGGGCTCGCAAAACACAGACTCGAGGAGCAGTCATGAGATTCAATTCGTTTTCTTTCAAGGGGCGATGCATGCGCAGGACGGATCTACAGACCTGTCCAGACCCGTTTCCACAGGGCTTTTTACCACTGATTCAAACTCATTTCATCTGGTTCGGCGTGTCCTGTTCTGGAATTCTCGCTGACTTGGTGTCGGATGAGCGATCAATCGTGTCGGGACGGGTCTGGAGGCCCCTTCCTGCGAGATTCCAGCTTCTAACCAGCCCGCTTCCAGAATACAGTTCCGAAATGCCTTTGGATCTTGATGACACAATAGTCGCACTTGCATCACCGCCGGGCCCTGCCCTGCGTGGAATCGTGCGGGTGAGTGGCCTCAACACGGTCGATGTCGTTGGTCGACTATTCCGGCCGGATGTTGACTCGGAAAACTGGCGGTCGACGAAACTGCCGCGACGGTTTACCGGACATCTGGATCTGCCATCAATTATGGTCCCGGTACCAACGGCAATCATGTACTGGCCGACGCGACGAAGTTTCACCGGGCAGCCTATGGCTGAGTTTCATCTGATTGGGGCAGTCCCACTCATTGAAGCAACGCTGGAACATCTTTGTGAAAATGGTGCTCGCCTCGCCAGACGCGGTGAATTTACGATGCGGGCATTCTTGTCCGGAAGGATTGATCTGCTGCAGGCCGAAGCAGTACTCGGGGTCATTGAAGCCACGGATCACGATGAACTGCAAAAGGCGCTGTCGCAATTGGGCGGAAGGATTACTTCGCGATTGCGACAATTGCGGATGGACCTGATAGCGCTGCTCGGTGACCTGGAAGCGGGATTGGATTTTGTGGAGGAGGATATCGAATTCATCACAAAGTCAGCCATCGCCGTACGTCTGGAAGCAGCCCTGGTGCTGCTGAATGAACTGGCCGATGTCTCAGCAACGCGCCTGCCTGCGGGGTATCGCCGCCGTGTTGTGCTGGCTGGAATGCCGAACGCAGGCAAGAGCACGCTCTTCAACCGCTTGATTGAACAGCATCGCGCGATTGTATCGCCAATTGCTGGAACAACTCGGGATTATCTCACCGCCACGCTGCGACTTGATTCGATGGAAGTTGAGCTCATCGATACTGCTGGCTGGGAAGATGCCGCTGATCTGATTATGAAGCGTGCGCAGGAATTACGGGCGGAACAGGTGTCGGCATCCGACCTGGTTGTTTGGTGTACCGCAGCGGATTTGTCCGAGGAGGATAGGAATGAAGATGCGCGGTTGCAAAAAATTGCATTGGAGCGTTGTCCCAAAATGCTGAAGTTGTTGACGCGGTGTGATCTTGTCGATGATGACAAGCTACGCGGCGAAACGTCACTTCTGCGTATCAGTGCATTTAGTGGCAAAGGCCTTGAGACGTTACGTGTGACTCTGCGGCAGCAACTCTCGGGATCTCAATCTGCACGCAGTGAACTGTTGGGCACGACAGCCGTGCGGTGCCGTGATAGTCTGCATCGTACCATTCAATCATTGAAACAAGCGCATTTGGCAACGACGGAATTGCTCGGCGATGAATTGATAGCGGTCGAGATTCGCCAGGCGTTGCAGGAATTGAGCGTTATTCTTGGTGAGGTCTATACTGACGACATTCTGGACCACATTTTCAGCAATTTCTGTATTGGAAAATAGTGCTGCTTTTTGCCTGCTCTGCTGAGATTGCAGTGGCTTTGGCGCGCGGGGAACGCGTGTCCCCGGATCACTGAGTGAGGCATGAGTTCAATCAGCGGATTGACATCGCCGGCTCGCCAGAATTCGCGACGAACTTCGTCTTCAGGCTTGCGGCTGTAAATTCTCGGCGGAGCGTAGTTCACTGTTGAGTCGGCCTAGCGACGCTTCGCGAAATGTGAGAAGTCGATCACCTGCAGGATCCCACAGCTTCAGCTTCAGGCACCGAACAATATCGACGGGCGACAACGTTGTCACTGTTGGCGACTGCAATTCCTTCAGACCTGCCATGGCTTCGGGAAGTCTGTAAAACGGAATCCGCGCGTTCAGGTGATGGACATGGTGATAGCCGATATTTCCTGTAAACCAGTGCATGACTGGATTCATCTTCATGAAGCTGGAAGATTCTAACGCTGCATACACATGATCCCATTCATTGCCATGTCGGCGCTTCATGCCGGGGAAATTATGCTGCGCATAAAACAGGTAGGAACCAAGACAGGTGATAGTGAACATCGGCAGGACGAACCCAAGGATCAATGCCTGAATGGAAATGAAACTCAAAGCCACTGCGACAGCGATATGCAATACAACCGCCATTGCGCCGTCGTAGTGTTTTTTGGGATTGGAGATAAACGCCCAAAGGGACATCTCCCAGAAGAAGATCGTGGCATAGCCGAAAAGTATTGTGATTGGATGCCGCATCGCGGCGTACATGAATCGTTCCCATCGAGTCGAAACGGCATAGTCGGCCGTGCTCATGACGGGAAATGTCCCAAGCGTGCGTCCATACTTTCGCGCGTTGTGCTTGTGATGATCGTCGTGGGAGTGCTTCCATACGGTCGGGGGACTCAGAACAAGAAGTCCGTAAAGCCGCAGGATCGCGCCGGCCATCCGGGAATTGCCAAGAATCGTGCCGTGCATATAGTCGTGATAAATTATGAACAGCCGCACCAGGACCAGACTGCCGACGATGCTGCTGGTCACACAAACGACCAGTGGAAGTTGCATGCATGCAAGCGAGAGCAAAGCGCCAGCAACGGCGACGGTTGAAATGAGATGCCACCAGCTCTTGAGCCGCTGCTCGCGTGCATACTGATTACTGGCGATCAACAACTCTTTCCCGCTTCGCATCGTAGCATTTCTCTGGTTGATTCCGGGGTGCATTGCTCGAGCATCCGCGAGATCGGAGCCATGGATCATGAACTTAAGTAGTTTCAATGCGACCGAGCGTGTTCTGATGTGTCTCAAGTCGCCAACGCAGGGCATGATAAGCGAAATCGACCGCAGCGATGTCGGGTCTCGGTCACACTTTTGTCAAACCTGCGTCACGTTTGCTGGACGGCGGATTTGTAATTGTTACAAGGCGGTACACGTGGGTCTTGCTGAGGGGTTTTGCTGAGGAGTTTTGCTGAGGAGTTTTGCCCTGCATTATCCGGCCTTTTTGAGTTCCTGCCATCGAGCCATCTTGTTTCGGAGCGTACGGGGCGTGACGCCAAGCTCAGCGGCAGCCTCGGTCTTATTGCCCTGGAAACGCTGGATCCTTGACAGGATGACGGCTCGTTCAATTTCATCCAACGGCATGGTCAGGAATTCTGCAGGCAGGTCGTTGTAGCCTTCAGAGGCGGCCTTCGTGATGCCGAAATCGATTTGTCTGATCACGGACGTTTCCGCTTCGACGCAGGCGCGATGAATCAAATTCCTTAGTTGACGCACGTTGCCGGGCCAATGAAATGAACTCAGTTGCGCTCTGACCTCGTCGGCGATATCTGTCACCAGCGTTTCATTTTCTGAGCCGAATTGTTCAATAAAATGCTGTGCGAGAATCGGAATGTCATCAGGCCGCTCGCGAAGTGGTGCAAGTCGGATGGAGAGAACATCCAGACGATGATAAAGATCTTCCCGAAAACGTTTCTCGTGGACTTCTTTCAGCAAATCCCGATTTGTCGCGGCGATGATTCGTGCGTGAACACGCTGCACATCGGTGCTCCCCACCCGCACGTATTCGCCTTCCTCCAGAACTCGAAGTAGTTTCGCCTGTGTTGGCAACGACAATTCGCCGATTTCATCCAGAAACAGAGTGCCATCTCCGGCTGCGTGCAGAAAGCCATCATGTCGGCGCAAAGCGCCAGAGAAGGCACCTTGTTCGTGGCCAAATAATTCACTTTCCGCCAGCCCATCATGAAACGCCGCGCAGTTGACTCGCACACATGGTCGACCCGAGCGCGCACTTTGCTCGTGCAGATACTGAGCGAGGAGTTCCTTGCCTGTACCACTTTCACCAGTGATCAGCACCGTCCCGGAAGATCGTGCAAAACGCCGGGCCTTGGCCAGGGTCTTGCTCATTGATGATGATTCGAAAATGAGCATAAGAGATTTGAAACTTGAGATTTGAAAACTGAAATTTGAAAGCTTCAGACTGTTCGCAACGATTTCTGATACGCAGAGTGCATCGATTTTCGACGCGTATCGATATCGAGTTGCGGTGACATGTCGTCTCGCATTTTTTGGAAGACACTTTGCAGTGAATTAATACGTCCCACCAGAGTCTTCAATTGTTGTTCGTGGCTAGCAAGTGAGTCCTTCAACATCACTGATGGGCTGATCTTCAACGCCGCGAATCCCGTGTAAGCAGTTGATACCCTTTGCTGTGCAGAGACTACGTTGTTGAGAGATCGCTGCAGTTGGGAAACAGATTCTGGTTCGCCAAGTTCTCGTCGATTGGCTGCGTGCTCAAGTCGCTCTATCAGTCGCACGGCGTCGGCAAATACCGTGCTCTGGCCCTCAACGCAGTCCAGGAGTATTTGTTCTGGTGACAACATCTGACTAGTTGGAGTGTTCATCTTTGGCAGGCTCCTGACTTTGTGTTGACTCTGAAACTGTTGATGTTTCTGCGTTTTCGGCTGGCGGCATTTGAATTGTCACTTCTGCGGCTTCGATCACCTTTTGTGATTGCTCTACACTATTCTCATCGAGTGCTTTTTCGAGGATACGAATAGTCTCCAGAGTTTCGACCCACCAATGCGCCTGCTTGCTGAGCCAGCCAGCTTCGGGTCGACTGGCAAGTTTACGATAGCGATTCGAAGCTTCCGCTGGATTTCCAGCGCGACGAATGCAGTTGGCGGTTTGATACTCCACCCAGAATTGCTGATGGGCCGATAGCTCCGTACCGTTTGTTTGCTCATACATCTCACGCGCTAGTAAGTATTCGCCTACGGCAAAAAGGTTGTTTGCCAGGCCAAGTCGATCGATAGGACCGTCAACGACAACTTTTCCGATCAGAGCAGCACTTGCAGAAGGCTCCAGAGCAGCGTGAGGAGATTCTTTAGATATGTTCTCCTGAGCAGCAGGGTCTTCATGCTGAGTTGCTCCCGCCACGGACGGATCAATCGGATCGTGTGACGTCTGCTGCGAAGTGTTTTCGTCAGACGTCTGATGTGTGGGAGTAATGGCATGGCTCTGTTCGCCATCGCTGCCTGATGATAAATCACGAGACGGATCCAGTGGCTGGCTGATCGCTTTCAGGCCACCTTGATTGACCGGAATCGAGTTGTCGCCGGTGCTGTTCGTTAGCATTTGCGTCGCGGCTTCAGTTGCGGCTGCCTTGCTTGCGCGTAGCTCCAGTATTTGCACTTGAACTCGCAGAAGCCGCTTGGCTCGTTCACGGATATAGGCGTCGTGGCTTTTGAGATCTTCTTGCAGCGTTTCTGTCAGGCCCGCTTTAGATTTTGAAGACTCTGCTTGCGTCGCCGGATTCTGATCCGTTGCCGCAAGGGCTGCTTGATTGGCCAATAGTGGTGAATCCGGGACCGAAGGTACTGCGGACGCGGGCGTTGCTGATGGCGGGGTGACAGGTTTGGTGGATTCAGCCGGTGGATTTGGTGTCGCCCGCGGTGAATTCATGATTGTCAACGAACCTTGCGGTGTTGTCGGTTTAAGGACGTTCGGATTCTCTATTGCTTCACGTTGCTGTCGCAATGCTTTCAGCAGTTGTTCTTTGACAGACTCAGATGCGATCGCAGATGTGGGTGTTTCCTCTGGAGTCGCTTTGGCTTCAGAGGCTGGATCTGTCGGATTTTCGACAGTTGCTTCCGATGTTTGCGATTCCTGAGATGTCGATTCCGCGACTGCGGATGTGACATTTTCATCCATTCCACTCGCGCTGGCGAATTGAATGGTCGGTTTTTTCTTCGGATCGACCTGTGCCTGCGTCCACAAACCTATGGATCTATTCGGAGTGCGATTCCATGTTCCAGCGGCAGGATTCGTGTTGTCAGTCCGTGCCCTGAAAGCTGGCGTAGATTGTTGATTGGCTGCTGGTGACGTCGTCGATGCTTTTGAGCTCGTTTTCGCAGGCAATCCTGCTGCAGCCAGCTGTGCGGAAACCGGAGCAAAGAAATGCTCTATGGCGGCAATTATGGCGAGAGACGCAAATATGGTCCGAGCGGATTTGTTGGTATTTGAATAAAGACCCATCAGTGACCAGGCCTTTCGTTTAACAACGGACTGGAATTGCGATTGAATGATGGTTCTGCTTTTGGGTTCGGGGATGTTTCAGGTGCCGTGTCTTCGGGCAACATTCCTGCAAAGCAGTAGATTGCCGCCTGATGATCCTTTTTGCGCTCGTAAGCCTGTCCCATGATCCGCAATGCTGCACGTTCAAGTTGCGGTGCGTCTGTGGCATCAATCAGCAGCCGACAGGTGCGAATGGCTTCCTCCGGATGATCCTGTTCCAGTGCAACTTCTGCGGATTTAAGCTTTGCCTGCTCGTTTATCTGATCGACTTCCATTGTTGTCAAGCTGGTGAGAAGCAGGCGAGCTTCTTCGAACGCGCGGTCCTTCTGGTAGCGGTTAGCCAGTCGCATCACCGTTCGATCACGTAGCCATGATGCGGGCAGTTTTTTGAGTGCTAACTGATAGGCATCATTGGCTTGCGCGTCCAGCCCGAGTTCTTCGCATGCCTCAGCAACCAGCACCGCCCAGTGCCCGCCGCAATAGTTTTCTGGATTAAATTCTGCAAGAGCTGCGACGACCGCCCAACCTTCACGCTCGCGTCGATCTGCCAGCACTGCGGCTCGAAAACGCGCGAATGCTGACACAAATGCAGCAGCCTCGCGGCCGGGGCCCTCGGTCATTTCTTCACGGCGTTCCATGAGAACACTGTTTGCACCCTGAGGATTTCCAAAGATCAAATAGGCACTTCCCAATTGCAATGCTGCGTAGGGTTCCATTGTTGAGCCTTCGCTCAATGAAACTCCTCGCATCATGTTAGAAATTGCGAGCTTGCTCTGATCGTCTTCCAGGAACAGGCGGCTTACAAATATGTAGGCCGCAATTTTAACGTCCGTCATTCCGCCGGATGCATCAATGCTGCGCAGGAAAGCTTCACGAGACTCATTCCGCTCATTCAACGCCATCAGGCACTTACCCAGATTGAACGCCGCTTCTGCTTCGACGACGGAACGTGGTTCCGACTCTAACTGAACCTGCAGGAACTGAACCGCATCTGCAGGACGTTTTTGTTCGTAGAGCAATGTTGCCAGCGCCAGTCGACTGTGTCCGGCCTGTTGCGACGTAGCACCATCGGTGACAGCGATTCGCAGAATTCGCTCGGCTGCGAGCAAACGACATTCTCGAAATTCTTCAGGTGCCAATTCATCCCTGTGTTGAATGGAGATTGTCTCATCTTTCTGCGTCCAACACAGGTCGTAAGGAATGGTCATCCCGTCGAGCAGTATTGCCAGTCGCGAGTTATCGATATGCACCTGCTGCGTGCGCCCCTGCAATCGCGCTGAGGCCTGCGATGAAATGTCCAGTTGCAACCGACAGCCGCTTACCAGATTCTTCAGCATCGGTTCCAGCCGCGACGTTCCGCAGCTTAGGCGAACGGAAATGCCGTCAGGAGTCTTGTCGTCGAATTGAAGCACCTCAAACTGAATAGGTCCAACTTTTGCGGGTGTCTCATGAATCAGCATCGGAAGCTCATCAAGCAGTCGTGCCGGATCTGCAGACCATTCGGGAACCGTCAGCGACAAATCATCCAGCAGGTTTCCCGACGCCATGGTGGCCTGTTCCTGCCACAGATCACGCCCGACGAGATGTAGGACTTCACTGCGGACCGTAGGCAGGAAATCAGTCTCGTCAAGCAGCACTCGTCGCAGCAGATCCGTTTGCAAACCGCTGTGCTGCTTCACTGATGCGAGGCATCTTGCTTCACCATAGCGAGCAATGCCGGCCCATGCGGGATCTGCCTGCGTGGCTGCAACTTTGCGATAGGCTTCCAGGGCAGCTGCTCGTCGACCAGCGGCTTCAGCGCATAAAGCAAGACGAATGAGAATCGCTACGGCCGGAGGGCCTTGCGATTTTTGGCGAATCTCCTGATAGGCATGCATGGCCTGCACGTAGCTTCCACTTGCGAGCTCTTCGTCTGCATTCGTCATTAAGTTGACGGCCTGCTGAGTAATCTGGCTTTCGTGTCCAGCGAGCGGCGAGGTTGTAGAAGCAGGTGCCGCAAATGGTGAGGGTTCTTGCTGATGATCGGAAACGGAGTCCGCCATCGATTCAGGCTGCGTATGATGATCAGCCCGCTTATTGGCGTCTGCGTGGACAGGAGAGTCCTCATGGG
The DNA here is from genome assembly GCA_031429275.1 of Planctomycetota bacterium. Lineage (GTDB taxonomy): Bacteria > Planctomycetota > Planctomycetia > Planctomycetales > Planctomycetaceae > SXXK01. The sequence goes on along the minus strand of JANOZG010000828.1, from coordinate 5,763 downwards.
CCGCAGAATCTGTCGTCGCGGCGTGGTTGTCCAGTTCTGTTGACCGGGAGTTTACTTTGGCCGGATCAGTAATCGCGGGTGCCTGTGGAATCTCTTCTGTGCCAGCAAATCCAAGGCTCTCTTCACTGAAGGGATCTTCATGATTGGCATGTTCATGATTGGCTTGTTCATTGTTTGCATGCTCTTCTAAGTCTTGATGACCGTTTGCGTGTTCTATGCCGGCATCGGTGGCAACTATTTTCGCTGCGTCTGGAATTGCTTCACCCGATTTGTCATCAATCTGAGGATGGCTGCTCTGTGTTGAGGGATTCCCTTCACTATTGATGTCTTTTCCAGACCGCAGGGCCATGGCACCAGCAGCACCAAGAAGGGCCATGCCGATCATCATCGCAACCAGCGAAATAGGGTGCGATAACAGGGAAGAATGCAGCTTTTTCAGCGATTCAGACACGTCACTGCTTTCTTATCTGGAGCCCGGAGATCATACAATCGTTACAGCCGCTACATCCTCATCGTCCGACGCTTGTGAAGTGTTGAGTGAAATTTTTCCGGCAAGTTTTTTCTGGACGCTTCGATAACCCTGCCTGACTCAGGTATTTCGAAGGGAGAGTATGGCATGCAAATTCATCGATTTGATATTTCAACTGGTGGAAGTACGCGACCAGCAAGTGCTTCGGGGGCGAAATCGCAGCGTGGAAATACAGCCGGTACTTCACTTGAGAACGATGCCGAGGGGGTTGCAAACAGCAGTGAACTGGATCAGTTATCACGTCAGCTTGACGGGATCAGCGAAGTTCGGCCAGAAGTTGTTGCAGCGGCAATATTGAAATTACAGGGAGGTGATTACCTGACTCGTGCCGCAGCTGAGAAAACAGCTGCATCAATTCTAAACAAGGATGTTTAGAGAAGCTTTCTGTCTTGAAGTGACACGTCGGAAGTCTGTGTTACTTCGGTCATTCGGTTCAGTTTCGGACCGACAGTATGTGACTCTTCTTGCTGAAAGCACAGCTGGTTTCTTACATCCTTGGTGTGGACCATGACCGCCACGACGCGGCATCAAGTTCACGAATTTTTCGACGAAGGAATTCATCATGGGGTTGTCAATTGCAAACAATGTCACGTCTCTGAATGCTCAGAACAATCTGAACAAGGCATCTATGAGCGTGCGAAGTTCGGTTGAAAAACTGTCTTCAGGTCTCAAGATCAACCGCGGTGCAGACGGCCCTGCAGCGTTGGTCATTTCAGAAAAACAGCGTGCTCAGATCGCAGGTTTGAAACAGGCGATTGAAAACACTGACAAAGCCGCCTCAGTCGTGCAGACAGGTGAAGGTGCTTTGGGCGAAATCAACTCATTACTGGTCAAAGTTCGTAGTTTGGCCATCGACAGTGCGAACAGTGGTGTCAATGACAGTGATGCTTTGGCTGCCAACCAGGCAGAAATCTCAAACGCTCTCGATACCATCAACCGCATTGCAAACAACACGCAATTCGGTACGAAGAAACTGCTGGACGGATCTGCCGGCGTTTCCGGCACTGCTTCAGACGCAAATGTTACGTTTCTGAAGGGTTCTTCAGAGACAGCAGCCGGTTCATACGCGGTGGAAATTACGACCGAAGGCGAACGTGCTACTGCGACTGCCGGAACAGCCCAGACGGGTGCACTGACAGCTGACGAAACGTTGACAATCAATGACGTTTCGATCACGCTGACAAATGGTATGACTCAGGCACAGGTCGTAAATCGCATCAACGAGTTTTCAGCGCAGACGGGCGTGACAGCAGATATTGATTCCGGCAGCACACGACTTTACACGAAAGATTTCGGTTCAGATGCTGACCTAAGCGTCATTTCTAACGTCGCTGCTGCAGCAACCAGCAGTGGATTCGGAACGACTACAGTAACCGACGCTGGTGTAGATGTTATCGGAACAATTGACGGGGTCAGCTATACTGGAAGTGGAAACGTACTGTCCGCAGATTCAGGCAGTGCCAAAGGCGTCTCAGTTCAGTTCAAGGCTGATACCGGTGCCAACGCAGCGAAGACTGTAGCAGCCGGTGCCCTCGGTAATGTGACTGTTGTTGATAACTCACTGGTGTTCCAAATCGGAGCCAACCAGAATCAGACAGCGAAGATTGCCATCAACAAGGTCAATCCAAATGGTCTGGGTGTAGGTGTCAATAACAATCAGTTCAACAGCCTTGACGAAATCAACGTGACTTCAGCCAGCAAAGCTCAGGACTCGCTGGCAGTCATTGATGCAGCGATCAATGACGTTACGAATCTTCGCGGCTCATTGGGTGCATTCCAGGCGAATACACTGGAATCAACAGCAAACAATCTGCGAGCGACTCTGGAAAACACAACCAACGCAGAATCCGTTATTCGCGACACGGACTTTGCTGCGGAAATTGCAAATTTCACGAAGGGTCAGGTACTGGTTCAGGCTGGTACTTCTATGCTCAGCAACGCAAACCAGATTCCACAGTTGGTTCTGTCACTGTTGCGATAAAAGACGGCTCGATCGTCTTCGAATTTCGAAACGGTCCGTTCGGGTCTGGAAATCCAGAACCGGGCTGGACCGTTTCTCGGTTCGACGATCGAGTGAATTGGCTCACCATTTGGTTTCGCATCGGCGTTACTGGCGGTCGTAATATTGGAGTTTCAAAGTGCCTATTACCATCAGTGGCGTCGTTTCTGGATTGGATACGGCAAACATTGTTCGTGGTTTGCAAGAGATTCAACAGCAGCAATTGGACAGGCTCTCGGTGCGGCAAACGAGGCTGCGGGCTGATCAAACCGCTTTCCAGACCGTGGAGTCACGATTGCTGAGTCTGCGGGCTGATACCGGCGTGCTGGCAAGAAATCTTGCCAATCCGCTCACGCAGCTTTCTGTGACGAGTAACAACGCCGATGCCATTAGCGCAACGGCTGGATCTGCAGCAGTGCCTGGAAACTATAGCCTGACGGTCAACTCTACTGCGCACGCACATCAGGTTGCTTCACAGGGATTTGCTGACGCAGACGCGCAAATTACTCAAGGAACATTTCAGATACGCCTGGGATCCGGAGATCTCAAGACGATTACGATTGACGATAACAATGACACGCTCGCCGGGCTGACCGCTGCAATTAATGCCTCGGGAGCCGGAATCAGCGCTACGGTTGTCCAGGATTCGACAGGTGGTGCGACTCCGTTTCGCCTGCTGTTGACCAGCAGCCAATCCGGGGCGAGCAATCAGGTTTCTGTCACGAATAATCTGGCAGCATCATCCGGCGCAGCTGTGAAGCCAACGATCGATTTTCTAAATCCCGTTCAAGCCGGGGAAGACGCCCGAGTGACGTTGGGGTCTGGTCCTGGGGCAATTAGCGTCAGCAGTGCCACAAATCGATTCAGTGGAGTTATTGGCGGTGTGACATTTGACCTCGTGCAGGCCAAAGTCGGAGGCATTTTGACGTTGACTGTCGCAAAAGACAATGCAGCCGCAGAAAAGGCTGTCGAGAGTTTTGTCGAATCGTTTAACGGCGTGTTGGAATACATCGATGCCAACTCATCTTACGATGCTGCGACAAACGAAGGTGGTGTCTTCCTGGGAAATCAGAGTACGGCCAGAATTCAGCAGACGTTACGGTCAACTATTCAGGAGGTTGTACCGGGAGCCAACCCGCTGGCGAATCGGCTTTCAACTATCGGGCTCTCGTTCGATTCCAAAGGACATCTGGTTCTCAATAAGAGCAAATTGAACAATGCTCTCAATGGGGGAATCCCCGGAGTGACGGCAGAGGACGTCAAGAAGCTGTTCTCGCTGGGGGCTGATTCTACGAACTCGGGAATCTCGTTTGTTTTGGGCAGCACAAAGACCAATGCGTCAACATCAGGGTATCAGGTCGATGTCAGTCAGGCCGCAGAACGTGCGTCAGTGACCAGCAGCACGGCTTTGGCAGCGTCGACCGTTATTACCGCTGCGAATCAGACATTGGAATTGAAGCTCGACGGAAAGACCGCAACGGTAAAGCTCAGCGAGGGTACTTATACGGATCAGGAACTGGTGAATCATCTGGAATCAGTCATCAATGCATCGACTGATCTTCCTGGCCGAAAAGTTGAAGCATCCCTGTCCGGCGGCGCGTTGCAATTGACGTCTCAAACGTACGGCACAAACTCGGATATCACGGTTGTTTCCGGCTCGGCGATGGCTGACCTTGGACTGACCGCTGGTCTGACCGACACTGGACGCGACGTTGTTGGCGTGTTTAAGGTTAATGGCGCTTCTGAAACCGCCGTTGGAAGAGGCCAGTTGCTCACCGGTGATTCCGACAATGAAAACACGGCAGATCTTCAGCTTCGTGTGACGCTGAGTCCCAGCCAGATTGTTTCAGGAGTCGAAGGGACAGTGACAGTTCGAAGAGGACTGGCGTCAGCGCTGGATAAAGCTTTGAGCGAACTCTTGAATACCGAAACCGGACTATTGAGTTCTGTGCGTGAAAACTATGACACTCAACTGACGACGCTGCAAAAGTCCATCACTCGACAAAAAGCCGCCTTCGATCGACAGACCGCCAACCTGCAGGCTCAATTTCAAGCACTGGAATCTTCGATCAGTCAACTGCAGTCTACCAGCAACTATCTTGGCGGTCAGTTGGCGAATTTGCCATCGTTGGGGTGATTTCCGGTGGAAACATGAGTGCCAGTATGATCCGTTCGAAAAGGGGCCATGCCACGGTCGTTTGAGCATTTTTCTGAACACATTAGACTCTTGATGTTATCAGGCCTCTGCAATTTGCGGCATCTTGCCTGAGTTGGAATCAACGATGAATCAGTATCTGAAGAAATACAAGACGTCACAGTCTTATTCGTGGACTCGTATCGACATGTTGGTACTGATCTACGACAAGGCTTGCAGCAGCCTGAACCAGGGGTGCCGATTGTTAGAAGAGGATCGGATCAGTGAATTGCCCCCTGTCCGTTTAAAGGCGATGCAGTCTTTGCTGATGATTGCTGATGGTCTTGATCTCCGGCAGGGAGACTTGCCTTCATTCGTAATGCGACTGGTCGCCTTTGCTTTGGAAAAAGTGTCCACACACTCTTCAGAAGGATGGCGTTCCGCTGCTGATGTGATCGGAAAACTTCGTGAGGGGTTCCTTGAAATTCAGGAACAGGCTCGGATCGACGAATACGAAGGTCGAATTCCAGCTCTGGACACGGTGAAATAGCCTTTGCTGCGGATTGTCTTCGAAGAGTGCTGAAGACCGCTTCGCAAATCAGCTTCCCGACACTTGCAGCGATGACTGCTGAATACCGCTGACACCTCCAATACGTTCTCTGCAAAGTTCAAATTGTGGTTGATTTTCGGCAAGCTGCAGTTCACCAGCATTCCGAGTACGTTATGGGCAGCAAAATTCAGGGCAAAAAGATGGCTGCTGTTTTTCTGCCCCCCAAGAGTCCTTGCTTCTGAAACGCAGTCTTGACTTTGCACACGTGCGGATTCCTGAGCTGAGCCTTGCAGCGGACCGTTGATGATGTTGTGCTGGTACTGTTGAGAACTCACTCGTTGGTCAACCAACGCGTGGTCGCGTAGAGCCGTGAAGTACTTCATTTTTCCTTAAGCCAGCAGACGTTTTGTTGTTGAATGATAATTCAACGACAAGCCGCAGGCTTCGATTTAGACTTTCCCCAGTTCGTCAGGGCTGGAAGCCTGGCACATCCTCTGCCGGTGGCCTAAGCCACCGGACTGAAGAAAACAGGGGTTTCAGGCCTTAAGGGC
>JANOZG010000827.1:0-8708 GCA_031429275.1 Planctomycetota bacterium | reverse complement strand
AGGGCAGGGCAGCATCGGTGGAGACTCCGTATATCGCTATCACGTTCGGATGAATCACGGCTGCCGCCGCGCGTGCTTCGCGGGAAAATCGCTGACGAGCCGCACCGCTTGTCGCCAAATGCGGCGCGAGAACTTTGATGGCAACCGTGCGATCCAGCGGGCGGTCGAAGGCTTTCAGCACGACTCCCATGCCGCCGGAACCTACGACGCCCGAGACTTCGTATCCGCCGAGACGACCGAGCATCGCCGGGTCATCTGTGGGATTCAAAATATCGATGACGTGTTTGATCTGCGGTGATGAGGCGAGGTCTTCATCATTATTGTTCGCATCTCTGACGCAAGATTTCCCGAGCGCAGCACGATCATACTCATCGTCCGGCAGAAACGTGTGAGCGGAGTTCCATGCATCGGGTGTCGCAGCACGTTCGTCGAGTCGATGGCGGCAGTGATCGCAAACGTTCAGATGTTCGAGCAGCAACTGCTCGTCCCGTGGCGTCAACCGGCCGCTCAGGAATCCATCCAACTGGTCGTGTTGGCAGTTCGATGTGTGCGGTTTCATTCGTCCGCCTCCTGAATTTCTTTGACCGTGATTTGTAATCGCCGCATGACACGACTGCGAATCGCGTGGACGTTTCCGATCGTGGTGTTCATTTGCTTCGCGACCGATTCCGTTGATTGGCCCTCAATGATCGTCATCACAAAGATCCGCCACGTTTGTTCCTGAATTCCATCGCGAACAATCTCAGCGGCCTGTCGATAGACTTGTCGTTGGTATTCCAGTTCGATTTGCGATTCGAAGTCATCTGGTTGTGAGACGCCCTGCAGCAGGTTCATAAATCCCGATCCGCCCATGGCTGGTTCTTTGGGGGCACGAGTGAGCGCATTCAGAATGGCGTTCTTTGCAATCCGATGCAGCCAGTGACGGAATCGCGTCTGTGAATTGTTTCGTTGCCAATCGGGAATCGCACGAGCGACAGCCAATAACACCTGTTGTGCCAGGTCGTCAGCATCCGCATCCTGCAAGCCACGTGTGCGAGCCAGGCGATACACGACTGGCCGATAGATGGCCGTGAATTGTTCCCATGCTTCACGGTTCGCCGGATTCTGAACCTGTACAATCAGGCTGTCGCGTGTTTCCGGCATGTTGGCCATGTGAAAGTGGTCTCCTGCCGTATTAAACACGAACGCGGGATGAAACTGACACGGCTGGAGAAAATATTTCTACGCCGGTACACTCAGCCTCCAATTTATACACAGGAGTTTTATATGCCCCAGAAACGCGTATTGTTGTTGTCCGGAGATTTCGTGGAAGACTACGAAATCATGGTACCATTTCAGACATTGCTGACCGTTGGTGTTCAAGTTGATGCTGTTTGCCCCGGCAAAAAAGCAGGCGATCAGATTCGCACGGCGATTCATGATTTTGAAGGCGATCAGACCTACAGCGAAAAACCAGGTCACAACTTTACGCTCAACGCGGATTTTGCTGCGATCATCGAAGCGGACTATGACGGTCTGCTGATTCCGGGTGGCAGAGCCCCGGAATATCTGCGATTGAACCAGAGAGTTCTCGAAATCGTGAGAACATTCGACGCGGCAAAAAAGCCCATCGCAGCTATCTGCCACGGGCTTCAGATCTTGACTGCAGCGGGCATCGTCAAAGGCAGAACCTGCACTGCGTATTCTGCATGTGGCCCTGAAATCGCACTCGCTGGCGGAACGTATTCAGAAATTGCGATTGACGGTGCTGTTGTTGATGGAAACCTCGTAACTGCCCCAGCGTGGCCAGCCCACCCAGCCTTCTGCAGAGAGTTTTTGAAGCTGCTGGGAGTTCTTTAAACGCCATCGTACGAAGGAAAGCTGAGTCAGGCTGTTCGCTGTTAGGCTCGCAGGGGCCTGAGCAACATCAGGAATGAAACTCATTGGGTAGCAGATTTTTACCTGCGAATCGTCGAACAATTGATTGTACTGAAGAATTCAGGAAATCCTGAACATAACTGATCAAATGAACAGTTTTCAAAATCGCGAAGTACCACGCCAAGTGAACTGACAGCTTGACAGATTGAACGTATAAACGTGTAATCTCCCAATGGAAAGTTCTTTGGGTGGGTACTGGAGCGGGGATGCTTTGTATTTCACCTTTGAATTTTGCCGACATCAATGAAGGCCGGATGCTGAAGCGTTTCTTTGCGGGGGCAAAGCAGCGAACACGCAAACGGTTGGATGTCACACTCGATTAGCCTTGAGTTCATGGGGAAACAGGGTTGATCTTCACTCCGGGAAGGATTTTCCGGTGAATCCAAGATGGGTCACATCCGCAGAGCGTTGAGTCGCGATGCAGGTGTCTGAAGTTGAGGCGTTTCCATGGCTGGGCGCAACAGAATTCGGGTCGTTGTCACTGGTGTCGGTGTGGTTTCACCGATAGGAATTGGCAACAATAATTTTTGGGACAGTCTCGTCCACAATCGCTCGGGAATTGATTTCCTGCAGTCAGTGCCTTCAAATGCGCTTCCTTCTGCATTTGGTGCCGAAGTTCGCGATTTCAATCCGGCCGACTTTTTGCGAGACAAAAAGTTCGTGAAAGTGATGACTCGCGCCATCCAGCTGGGTGTAGCGTCGTCAAACTTGGCCGTTAAGGATTCAGGCGTCCTGCCGGGAACCGTTGATCCATACAGATTCGGCGTCGTCTACGGCTGCGGCCGGATGACATGCCATCCAAGTGAGCTTGCGGCCGCCGTGGAAGTTTGCCGATCAGAAGGCGGCGTTGACATCAACAAATGGGGCCAACAAGCCCTCAATGAAATTGCACCGTTGTGGTTGTTGCGTCAATTGCCAAACATGCCTGCCAGCCATGTCTCAATCGACCATAATGCCTGCGGACCAAACAACACAATCACTTGCCGTGACGCATCAGCATTGCTGGCTTTGTCAGAAGCGGCTCGCGTGATCGCAGCCGATCGTGCCGACTGCATGATTGTCGGTGCCTGCAGCTCCAACATTCATCCCGTGGACATTGCAAAGTTCCATAACTTTGAAGGCCTGTCGCGGCGTTCCGATGATCCAAAACGTGCGTGTCGGCCATTCGACTTTGAACGTGAAGGTGCTGTGGTCGGTGAAGGTGCCGCTTCGTTCATGGTCGAAAGCTACGAACATGCTGTTGCACGTGGGGCAGAAATCTATGCCGAAATCCTGGGCACTGGCGCTGGCTGCGACGGATTTGGCGTTGCCAACGAAGCGTCTGGGCTGGGTCTTGTGCGAGCCATGGAAGCAGCCCTGCGACAATCAGGCGTTCGTCCGGATGAACTTGGACACATCAACGCTCAGGGAAAGAGTACTCAGCCTGACGACATCGTTGAAGCACGAGCCTATCACCGCGTGCTTGGTGACTATGTGATGAATGTTCCTGTGACGGCATTGAAGAGCTACGTAGGTCATTTTGATGCAGGAGCGGGAGCTGTCGAACTGGCTGGCACATTGCTGTCGCTGAAGAACGGTTATGTACCCGCAACGCTCAACTACGAAATTCCGGACCCACGATGTGGTTTGAATGTTGTTCGAGGCGAAGCGGCGCGATTAAGAAACCGCACCGCTGTCACTGTCAATCGCACGGCAATGGGGCAAAGTGCTGCCGCTGTGTTGCGAGCCCTTTGAGATTCGAAATCTGAGATTTCAATCCCGCGAATCCGGTCGTGATTCTAAGGCACAATCCAGAAGAACAGGATTGCGAACAAAGTGGGAGGGGTCGCACCCAGCAGCAGACCGATTGGGCTGAGTCCTGTTTCACCGAATGCCCGTGAAGACTGCAGGATTCCCGCTCCAGCTGGATTTGGGGCATTCGCAATCACGGTTAGTCCACCGCCAGAAACTGCTCCAGCCACCAGAGCATATTTTAGAGTGTCCGACATGTCTTTGACCTGTGTCCCCAAATACGTCAAAGCTGCGTTGTCCGTAATCGCCGTCAATGCGGTCGCTCCATAATAGAGCTTGTTGCCGGTCATTTGGGGATTGTTGATCAACGGGTCCAGCCACCATGATTGAGGCTTCCCCAACGTGACCAGTCCTGCCAGAAAGAATCCAACCAGCAGTCCTTCTCGCAGTTTCAAAGAATCCTGATACTCGTGAGTGGCGGTCACCATCCCGAGAAAGATCATGAAGATGCCGAAGAAAATGTCTGGATGATGTGCGAATCCCACAACAGATCCCAGAAAAACGAGATGTAATGCCGTCAACCAAACCGGAATGTAACGAGGCGTCGTCGTGTCCTGTTCGACAGCGTTAAGTTGTTTCCAGAAGACAAGTGTTATCAGCAGGGTCGAACACAGGCAGCTTGCCGCAGCACGCCAGCCGAACGTTGTTGCCATGAATATCGTGTCCCACTTCCATGGAGTCGCAACCATCAGCACTGGCGGTGCTGCAAAGTGCGTCAAAGTTCCGCCGATTGACACGTTGACGAACAAAAGACCGATCGTTGAGTAGGCCAGAAGTTTACCGATATTGCCATCGAAGTAACGCCGCTTGAGCAACAGAGCGAGCAGTGTCATAGCGGCGGGCTCGGTAATGAACGAACCAAACAGCGGGCCGATTGAAAGAGCAACCATGTAAAAGGAAACGCTCTCCCTGAAAGGCAGCAGTCGGGCGATCCAAAGAATGATTGCTTCGGCAAGATTGACAACGGGCCGGGTTGCTGCGACGACCATCACGACGAGCACAAACTTAGGTTCGGCATAGTTTTCCTTTAGGGAATCGATGTATTCAACCGCAGCATGGATAGAACCATTCAGGATCGCGATGCCTACAAACAGCGCCGAGGCCCACAGCCCGAACACCACCTCTGTTTCAGCAAGGAAATGAAAAAGGTTTTCGCCTATCGATCCTTGTGGATAATGATGCGCCAATTTCGCAAACCGCTTCACACAAAAAGTGTGCAGCACGGCGCAGGCAAACAGAACCGTGGCGAGAATTTCCTGCGATGTTGGATTCATAGTGTCTACCTCGACGTAAAGAAAGCCGGTGAAAAGGGGCAGCAACACCACAAAGTCAAGGGAATTAGTTACCGTTCCTGGCCACACGCTGGATGATGCATCCAGCGATGTCTACAGGTTTTTCACCACGAGAGATCTCTGCCGCCCATAAAAACTGGCTGAGGTTAGCTAACTTGCCACGGAAGTGAAATTGAGCGGGACGATTAGTTTGTTTGAGACTCGCATCGCTGCAGATGCCACAGCGAGTAACGCAGTAACATCGACTTCTCTTCAACATGAAGACCAGACTCAAAAACCGTGATGAGCATTTCATCACAAACGGCCTCCCGAGTTTTGCGAATCTGCGAACACTGATGTTTGTCGCAGCTATCCCGGTCGTTGCATCGCTCCTCGCATCTGAGTAGCAATGGGAAGGTATGCCGTTTTCCGGCGGGGTGCAGCAGATTCTGGACACAGCCAGATGCCTGACACTCGTTTTTCCGCCGGACTGAAAGTCGCAGCTGTGAGTGTGAAGAAAGGTTCACGAGAGGGAGTAGCGTTGCCAAATCACCTTCCTCATACAGATCGAAATCTCACCCTGGAAATGGGGTTCAAGCATTTTGAGTGTCAAAAGACACCACAAACTGTTCGTTGAACTTGTGGACACCACCAATTCAGGCTCTTCCGATATATTCGGCGATCATGAAAGGCGTGAAAGAAGTCGGGAGAATCGCCCCCACGCAAAAAGTCGAATTTCTCCCATCCAGATCTTGCCAATCAGAAATCGTGACTTCTGATATGAAAATACGATAGAATGCCGATTCCATGGCAAATAGCGAAGGTTTGCTTTTCGCACATGGAACAAGGTTTTGTTATTTCAAAAGGAGAGTCTCCACATGAAGACAGAGGAAGTCTCAAATCAGCCTGTTTCCGGACAACTTTCGAAAGGGACATCGCCTTTCTGGAAACGTCGTGCTGTCGTCACAACGTCGGTAGTCCTGTCCATGCTGGGAACAGGAATCTGCATCGCACCGACGCTATTGACTGCCACTTCCATGCGGAACAACCTTCTGCAGTCTGCGGTCGGCAACGATGAACTCACGGCGACGGCAGAATTCGCCAACGGCGGCTGGCTCGCTCCGCTTACGTTTCAAGGTGTACAGATCCGAAGTGCAGACAACCGTTTTTTGTGGACCGTGGAAGAGATTCGGACGTCGAAAGGGCTGCTATCCTTTATCACGGATCCGGATCAGGTCGGAAACATTCGTCTGACAGACTCGGCCGTAAAGATCAGCCTTGACGATGAGGGTAAATTCCCATTCAGTAAGCCGTCGAAACCATCCAATGCAGAACTTGCTTTCTCGATTGAAAACGGCTCGCTGGAAATCATCGCGCCATGGCGCGAAGTGCCAATCGTAGAATTGAGCAAGCTGACAATCGAAGGCAATATTGCGAAGGATGCAAATGGTCAGAAGCGACTTCACGTCGCTCCAATCCAGATTCTGGACCATGAACCATTGTCCGAATCTCATACACAGCAGAATCTGGCATTGATCGCACCGGTACTGTCCCAATCGACCGAACTAATCGGCAGTGCCTCAGTATGGCTTGACGAGATTAATGTTCCTCTGGGTAATACCGCCATCGGAGACTCTACGGCAGACATCGATTCTGGAACCAAAGATGCTCCAGCAGTTACTATCCCAATTCGAGGACGCGCTGAGTTTCATTCGCTGGAAGCACGTCTTAAAGAAAACTGGATCCGGCAACTCACCGCGATAGTTGGACAGGTCAGTGGATCCGCGATTCCAAACCAGATTCAGGTCCTTAAAGACTCTCAGATTGATTTCTCTGTGACTGACGACGGGATTCACCATTCTGGCATGGTATTTCTGTTACCAGAACTGGCAAAAGAACTGACCATCACATCTTCGGGAAGCGTTCATTTGGACGAATCCATCGATTTGCTGCTCAAGCTGCAAGTGCCCAAAATCGCTCAGACCGGCAAGCCGTTTCTTGCCATGCTCTCCCAGATTACATCAATGCCAATTCAACTGAGAGTATTGGGTACTGTGTCAGAACCCAAACTCCAGCTTCCCGAGGGAATGGACTTACTAGGCCGCCTGGCCAACCAGGTTTCACCAGCCAATCACACTGAAGAAAACCCTGAACTTTCATCCGCCGTAATGGATCTCATTCAGAACGTCGGAAGTCAGGATCGTGAGCAGGCGAAAAAAGAACTTCCGAGCAATATCCTGAACCTCATTCGCTCAGTCGATCAAAAAGCGAAACAGAAACAGGCCGAACGCAAGCCACGCCGGAAATAAATCCGCAAGAAGCGCAATGTCGCGCAGAAATTGCCTCATTTTCTGCCTGCGGCGGAGGCAGACGCGAATGCCTTGCGTCGCAAACATAGAGATATCAACAACTTACAGCTGATCGCAGTTTGGCAGGTTCGTCTTGACCAAGACATCGTTTTTTCCATAGAACTCAACCTGTTGCATAGTCACACGGCGTATTTCGCCGGGAGACCAGCAACAGGTTGGCTGGGAATTAAGAACTTGAACTCGGATCACTCAGATTCATCAAGGTTCACTTTCAAGGAATCTCCAGCGAACACCCCTTCAGTTATCGCACATCTCAATAATTCCTCTCTCTTCAGCGTACGTTAAGACGCTTCCTGCGGATTGCGTGCGTTCGACTCTCACACGAACTTCATAAATCAACTGTCTAAAATCTCCGCCTCAACGAGCAGACCTGCTGTTTGGATCGGAATCGCATTCAGATGTTTGAATGAGTTCGGGTCAAACAAGTTTCGATCCATGCTTCGAAGTCACTCCGATCACGGAACAAAGATTTCAGAATCACTGCCATGGGCAGGGACGGTTCCCTGTTTGCGTCGACGGACCGTCCTGTGTTGTGATGGGAGAAGAGGTTTGGGACTTCTCGCAGTAATCTGCCTGATGTTAACTGGCTGCCATGCTACAAATCACTATTACGCTGGCGAGTCAGTTTTTGGTAAGACACTGCCACCCAGCATGCGTCTGGCGCAGCGCGTCCGAACAGACACCGTCGATTTGACAAAGCTGGCAGGCGCCGTTGGAGACAGCGATACCATTAATACCGGTGACGTTCTGGAAGTCAAAATTGCCGCAGGACTCAGTGATAAAGATCAGATTACCATGGGTGCCCGCGTTTCCAACGACGGCACGATCAGTCTTCCGGAAATCGGTACGGTCAACGTCGTGGGGATCGAACCTGCAGGAGCTGAATCGTTGATTCGCACGGCTGCGATCAGCAAACAGCTTTTTTACAACCCGGCAGTCACAGTTCGATTTACAGATCGACGCATGAATACTGTACGCGTCATGGGTGCTGTCAAAATGCCGGGCACCTACAAGCTACCACCAAATTCCAGCGACGTCGTGTCGGCGTTGGCCGCGGCTGAAGGGTTGGCTGCAGACGCAGGCCAAGAAATCAAAGTCAAAAACCCTGTATCGCCGATGCGTGGTGATCGTCCTGCGATCGCTGGCGAGCCAACAAGTCCTTATTCGAATGTCAGCGACACCAACAGCGTCGCCTCAACGGGCAGCAGTGATTTAAACTCCTATACCATCAATTTGATTTCTGCCGCAAAATCTGGAGATGGTCAATACCGCGTTGAAGATGGTGGCGTGATCATGGTTGAAAAACGGGATCCAGAGGCGATCTATGTCGGTGGTCTCGTGAAGAACCCGGATCGCATTG
>JANOZG010000826.1:0-2166 GCA_031429275.1 Planctomycetota bacterium | reverse complement strand
GATTCCTGCGGGCTCAACCGTTGGCAATTCGATCATGCGATTCCGATTCAGCACTGCTGGTTCAGCTCTGCCGACCGGCCGAGCAAACGACGGTGAAGTTGAAGACTATGCAGTGCAGATCAAGGCGTTGCAGCAGCCTGTGCAGCCGACCTTCCTTCTGCCGATCGACTTCAATGGCAGCGCTGCCCCGATTGCCAAAACAACCGATTTGACACCGACCATTTCGTGGACTCTGCATGAGGAGAATTACGTTTACGATCTGGTCGTCAGAAACTCGTCATCAACGGTTGTCCTGACCGTAATCCAACAAACTCAAACATCTGCGACAGTACCTTCGAACCTACCGGCTGGAACCTACACAGCAACGTTAACTGCCTTCAACAAGGCAAACGTTCCTGCGCTCCCAGTCGTTTATTCCTTCGAAGTTGTTCCGCTCGTTGTGAGTTCACCAGCCGGCGAAGTGACGACAGCGAGACCAGTTATTAACTGGAACCACGTTGACGGGACAAAGTCGTATCGTGTTGTTGTTGAATCACTGACAAACGGTTCGACTTTCATTAACCAGGTCATCACGACAGCCTCTGTCGTGACTCCAGCACTTCCTAACCAGCTCATTCCAACTGCGGATCTGCCGCTTGGCCAATATCGCGTACGCGTCCAGGCGACGGACGCAGCTGACCTGCTGGGCGACTTTAGTGCTTACAGCCTGTTTACGGTCAGAACCCGCCCTGAATTGACGGCTCCCGCTTCCCTGACAAACGCACTTCGCCCTACCGTGACATGGAATCCGGTTGCTGGTGCCGTTTCCTATCGAGTCACGTTGTCGTTCGTAACAGATTCTGGTGTTGCTCCAGTGACTGCGATCGTAAGCGGGACAAGCTGGACGCCAACTTCAAACCTGAGACTTGGTGAATACCAGGTGAAAGTTCAGGCATTTAGTTCAGCGAACGCGACTGGTCAAAGCAGCGTTGAAAGTCTGGTGCGGACCTTTACTGTAAAGACTGCGCCTGTATCGACTCAGCCGATCGGACGAGTGTCTGACACAACGCCAACGTTTAGCTGGTCGGCTGTGCCGGGTGCCGATCGATACGAATTGATAGTCTCTAAGGCGTGGGGTGATCGGGCCAGAGTCATTCATTGGAGTGCTCTGACTTCAACATTGTTCACTCAACCTTCCGAACTGGGGATTGGGCCATATACCTATCAAATTCGAGCGATCAACAATGCCTCAGCAGTGGGTGCTCAAACGGTCTTCTCGAGTTTCAGTCCCGTTTATTCGTTTTCAATTGTCGAACCTCCTGTAGTTACAGGGCCGGTATTGACCTCATTCAGCAATCACCCAACTGTGACCTGGATTGCACCACCCAATTCAGAGACGTTCGATATCTATTATCGCCTGGTGGGTGATCCGAATCCGGAATTCCTGCGTGTCAATGGTGTCACAGGGAATTCATATACTCCAAACGAAAAACTGTTTGGAATCGGCACGTACAAGGTTTGGGTGCGAACGTACTCAAACACAGATGATCCTGCGACGCCACGTTTGTCAAATGGGTCCGGTGATGAACGAGTGGTGAGTAACTGGAGCCTTGCACGAACGTTCCGTGTTTCGGTTCCACCGGTCCTGGTTGGACCTACTGGGCGCACGACCGCGGCGAGACCTACTCTGACGTGGCAAAGTGTGCCGGGAGCGTTGAGTTACGAAATCTGGATCAACAGTGATTCGGTTCCAGTGAACAGACTTTACAACGAGGCTGGTCTGTCTTCGCTCAGCTATACGGTTCCAGCGGATCTGCCTGTCGGGCAATACACGTTCTGGGTTCGCGCTCGGAACCAATTTGGATTCGACAGCAATTGGAGCATACCGAAGACCTTCTCTGTCACAACATTTCCAACCTTGACGGGGCCATCGTCATCAACGTTTGATACGACCCCGACTTTCACTTGGACAGACATGAGATCGACTCTACGCGGTTTGGCCGCTGGTGCTGCTCGATATGAGCTTCAGATCTTCGGCGTTCACCCGACGACAAAGCTATTTGTTGAACTGCCTCAGTACACGGTCACAACGATCCCAACGAACACATACACGATACCTGCGGACAGGGCATTGCCTGCCGGAAGTTACAGAGCCATCGTGCGTGCGATCGCAAACGGACGCCCATC
>JANOZG010000825.1:0-7914 GCA_031429275.1 Planctomycetota bacterium | reverse complement strand
TTGGCTCATTCCAGAACTTCAGGAAGATCTCTTTCGATTCCGCCTTAAACGGGAAGTCTTTGCCGGCGTCGTTGTCACCATAGTCGTGATCGTCCCATGTTGCGATAGTTGGCACTGCGGCTCGCAGGTTTTGGAAGTCCTTCTTTGCACTCAGCTTCGCGTATTTGACTTCCAGCAGCTTCATGTCGCGGGTGTCGCCGTAGATATTGTCGCCGAGATACACAAACAGATCCGGCTCCCATTCGAGAACGGTCCGGAGGATCGGCAGCGGATCGTCCTGATTTGAACACGATCCAAATGCAATTCGCGAGATGAGCGGATTTGCGGCGGGCACGGGGACAGGGGGTAGTTTAGGCTCCTGTGCCAATGTGGTGGCGGTGGCAAAGATGATCGCCAGCATGTTGCGTAGCATTGGCAAGAATCGCATTGGACGGCTCCGACAGGCTTTCTGTTGGCTCGATTGGGAATGGAATCTTAGCGGCCAAAGGTGGTTTTGAAATCAAACGAAGGAATCTCTACCATACCGGCCTGAGCGTTGCTTGTCTTGAAAGAATCCTGTCTTCATCGAATTCTGTATTCAGTCGAATCACAAAGGAAGAAGTTAATGTTGAACGTCCCTAAGTCCGGTGCTCTGGATTTTGTGTCTCTGGGAGCTATGGTCAATCGGCTTGATCCGGGGATTATTCCATTTCGCAAGGCAAACAACTTTGCAGTGCATGTGAGCGGCGGTGAATTCAACTGCGCAGCAAATCTGGCGGACTGCTTCAAGCTCAAGACCGGCATTGCGACCGCGATGGTAGATTATCCGCTGGGCGACCTGATTCAGGAACGTGTCCGAGCGATGGGCGTAAAGCCATTTTATAAGATGTTCGTTCACGACGGCGTGCGTGGGCCAAACATGGCGACTGTCTACAGCGATCAGGGGCACGGCGTGCGTGGTCCGATCGTGTTTTACAATCGCAGTAACGAAGCGGCTGGAATGTTGAAAGCCGGTGACTTCAACTGGAGCGAAATCTTCGCCGGTGGCGTTCGCTGGTTCCACAGCGGAGGCATATTTGCAGCCTTGTCACCGACAACCCCGGAAGTGATCATCGAAGGTATGAAGGCCGCGAAAGCCGCTGGTGCTGTAACTTCCTTCGACCTGAACTACCGCGCCAAGTTGTGGCAGATCAGTGGCGGACTGGATAAGGCTCAGGAAACACTGAACCGTATCGTTGAGCATGTTGACGTCCTCGTCGGTAACGAAGAAGACCTGCAGAAGGGACTCGGATTGAAGGGGCAAGACGTCGAAGCTCACGGTAAACTCGATCCATCAGCATTCTTCGGCATGATGGAAGAAGTGACAAAGAAGCTGCCAAACGTGAAGGCCGTGGCGACGACTCTTCGAGAAGTTCATTCCACGAACCGTCACTCCTGGAGCGCTGTGTTGTGGCTGGACGGTAAAACGTACCAGGCCAAGACCATGGAACTGGACGTGATCGATCGCATTGGTGGCGGCGACGGATTTGCTTCTGGCCTGTTCTACGGATTGTTGAACGGCAAAGATCCGCAGACAGCATTGAACCTTGGCTGGGCTCATGGAGCATTGCTGACGACTTTTCCTGGCGACACAACGATGGCGACGATCAAGGAAGTTGAAGCCGTAGCGTCTGGCGGTTCTGCGAGGGTTCAGCGATAGCGGTTATCGTCAAAGCATCTCGGTATTCTAATGATGCCGAGATGCTTTCTCATCGTTTGTTGTGGGCTGCTCCGCCGATAGTATTCCTCCTGGTGCAGCACTAATACTGACAACTAACCAATTCCAACATACTTCAAGTTGGCCCCGTCCAGTTTGCGAGGGTAACCTGAACGAAGGACTCCCAGAAACATCAATGAGGTCATTCAACTATGACGACGATCGATGACCGGATAACAATTGACCCGAATCAATGCGGGGGGCGACCGTGCATTCGAGGCATGCGAGTACGTGTGACCGATGTGCTTGATCTTCTGGCTGCTGGACTTACGTCCTCCGACATTATCTCCGAAATGCCATATCTGGAACTGGCAGATGTAGAAGCCTGTCTTCGATTTGCTCGTCGCCGCATTGACCATCCGGTAATCACCGTATGAAAGGCTGGGTGGATGCAAATCTTTCACCTGCAATAGCGCCATGGATGACGCAGGAAATAGGTTGCGAGGCATGGTCAGCCCAGCGACTAGGATTGCTGACTGCGACCGACAGTGAGATTTTTGAAAAGGCTCGTGAAGAAGACGCAGTAATAGTTACAAAAGATGGAGATTTCATCGATCTAGTGAACCGCCATGGACCTCCACCAAGGGTAGTGTGGCTTTCGTGTGGCAAGACAACAAACGCAAGACTTCGACAAATCATGACGACTCAATGGGTGCGAGTCGATCAATTACTTCGTGAAGGGCATCCAGTAGTCGAACTTACGGATTCGATTGGCAATTGACAGTTGTGCCAATTGCCACAATCTTTTCTCCAACGTTTTTAGAAACAAACTATGTCAAAGCATGATATCGGCCTCATCGGCCTGGCGGTTATGGGACAAAATCTGGTCATGAATATGGCCAATAAGGGTTTCTCTGTCGGCGTTTACAATCGCACGACTGAGACGACTCACGAATTTGTGAATGGCCTTGGAAGTCGCCCGCCAGGAGTTGTCGAACCGGGAATGCCAGATCGAATTAAAGGCTATGACACGCTGGAAGCATTCGTCAATAGTCTGGCAGCACCGCGTCGCGTCATGATCATGGTCAAAGCCGGATCGCCGGTTGATGCGGTCATTGATCAGCTGAAGCCACTACTCTCCAAGGGCGATATCATTATCGATGGTGGCAACGCCGATTATGTTGACACGAACCGTCGCGACAAACAGCTCACCGAAGAAGGTTTTCGATTCATCGGAACCGGAGTTTCCGGTGGCGAAGAAGGCGCGCTGAAGGGCCCCAGTATTATGCCTGGCGGCCATCGTGAAGCATGGCCGTTCGTCAAAGATATCTTCCAGAAGATCAGCGCAAAGGTTGGACCAAATCATGACATCCCATGTTGTGACTGGGTTGGTGACGCCGGGGCAGGGCACTATGTGAAGATGGTCCACAACGGTATCGAATACGGCGACATGCAACTGATCTGCGAAGCGTATTATATCCTTAAGTACGGTGTAGGCCTGACAAATGCTGAACTGTACGAAGTATTCAAGGAATGGAATAACAGTGAACTTGAAAGCTACCTCATCGAAATCACTCGTGACATTTTCACGGTGAAAGACAAGGAAACCGGCAAGGACCTGGTTGACCTGATCCTGGACACGGCCGGACAGAAGGGCACTGGTAAGTGGATGTCGCAGCACGCTCTGGATCTTGGTGTACCAACCACTTTGATCACTGAAGCCGTTTTTGCCCGCTGCCTGTCCGCTCAGAAAGATGCTCGTGTTCGAGCGGAAGCAGTTTTGCCTGGACCGGAAGTAAAGTTCTCCGGCGACAGAAAACAATTCATCGACGATGTCAAATGGGCTCTCTACGCGTCAAAGTTGTGCAGCTACGCTCAGGGCTACGTTCAGCTTGACGCAGCAGCAAAAGAGTTCGGCTGGACGTTGCAGAATGGTCCAATCGCGTACCTATGGCGCGGTGGCTGCATCATTCGCTCTGTCTTTCTGGAAGATATCAAGAAGGCATTCGACAAAAATCCAAACCTCGAAAACCTGTTGCTGGACGATTTCTTCAAAACCGCCATCAACAAGGCACAGCCATCCTGGCGCCGTGTTGTCGCTACAGCTATCGAACTTGGATTACCAGTTCCTGGCTTCAGCGCGGCTCTGACCTATTACGACGGATATCGTCGCGGCCGATTGCCGGCAAACCTGCTGCAGGCTCAACGCGACTACTTCGGTGCTCACACTTACGAACGCACAGATAAGCCACGTGGCGAAAAATTCCACACGGACTGGATTCGCGAGCGTAAGCTGACGTAATGGTGGGTCGAGAATCTGATATTTCAGATTTAAGATCTCAAACCAACACGGATTGAACCGGGCTGTCTGCCTTGTCTTACACGGCAGACGCCCGGTTCTTTCGTTTTTTAAGCGGACGCAGTTTCGACAAGCTCCAGACACGACGCAACATCTTCCAGTCGAGTAATCATTGCGTCGATCGTTTCATCATCGTGATTCTCGGCTGCAATCTGAAGCTCAGCTGATGGCTCAGTAAAGTCTGCAAAACCCACTGTCCCGCCAGTTCCCTTCAAGCGGTGTGCCAACTCGCGGATTTCCTGATAGTCCATACACGATTGCGCATGTCGCAGTTGTTTGAGAGTTTTACCCAGTCCGAAAACAAAGGCTTCGACGATCTCACGAAACTCCGGAATCTCCATCGGCAATGTTGAACGCACGAGACGAGATTTAGGAGAGTTCTTTCTTTTCAACGCATCGCCGGTTGACGATTGCTCTTGCCCCGGAATCGATTTCAATAACGCGTCAATCGAATGATCTGCCATGCTCCAATCATCAGTCTTCGAAGTCGAAGTTGCAAATCGTAAGCCGCTCATATCATCACTGGCCGATGCGGCTGTGACCACAGATTCCGCGTGCCAGCTCGAAGAGAGCTCCGCCTCTTCTGAAGCAGTTTTCTCGGGAACTGGTCGCAGTTCGGCCCCTTCGTTTGTACTGGATTCGTCATGTGACTTTGACAGCTTCGCATTATCATTCACGAAAACAGGCGGATGGTCTTGTGTCGGCAAGTACTCAGCAATCGTGCTCAGCAGCAAATCAATGTTGATGGGCTTGGTCAGGAAACCAGTGCATCCTGAAGCGACACAGAGTTGACGATCCTGTTCAGTCACATTCGCAGTGAATGCGAGAACCGGCGTCTTCAGACCTTGTAAACGCAATGTCCTGGTCGCAGTGAATCCATCCATCACTGGCATTTGCATATCCATCAGCAGCAGGTCATATGCATGCTCGGAAGCCTTTTCGACCGCAATTGCACCGTTTTCTGCTTCATCGACAATCAGGCCAGCCTTACGAAGCACAAGTCCTGCCAACTGACGA
Organism: Planctomycetota bacterium; assembly: GCA_031429275.1. GTDB lineage: Bacteria > Planctomycetota > Planctomycetia > Planctomycetales > Planctomycetaceae > SXXK01. The sequence goes on along the minus strand of JANOZG010000825.1, from coordinate 2,863 downwards.
TTTGCGGGCGTATCGTCCGTGATGAGAACTCGAGCCGGCTTGAACCATGTGCTGAGCCCGGACTTGGTTGTCCGATCGATCGACGAGTACTTCTTCGCCAATTCTTCACCGGTCAGCAGAGTGATATTTTCAATGTCGCCTGTCGCGACACAAAAGTGGAACGTGCTGCCTTTGCCAGGTTCGCTGTCAACATCTATCTCGCCCCCAAGTGCTTCCGTCAGTCGCTTACTGATCGCAAGACCAAGGCCTGTTCCGCCGAATCTTCGCGTCACAGATGAATCGGCCTGCATGAATTCCTGAAACAGCCGCCCCATTTGTTCTTTCGTCATCCCGATGCCAGTATCGATGACTTCGAATCTAACAGCGCTCCTTCCTGCACGGTCGATCATCGAAGCCACAATCCGCACGCCGCCTTCAGAAGTAAACTTGATCGCATTGCTGACCAGATTCATCAAAACCTGCCGCAATCGTGTGGGATCGGATTCGATTGTTTCAGGTATCAGCCCCTGCACTTCGATTGAAAGTGAGAGCGACTGCTGTTCGGCTTTCATTCTCATCACATTGACAACATCGTTCATCAGTTCATACGGACTGCATTTCCGAACTTCCAGATCCAGCTTACCGGCTTCGATCTTCGAGAAGTCCAGAATATCATTGATGAGTTCAACCAGGTGCGTTCCACTTGCATGGATGGTATCCAGATGCCGCACTCGCGTGATTTCATTCTCTTCCAGACCGCGTCGCAGAATGTCTGTAAAGCCAACAATGGCATTCATTGGATTGCGAATTTCATGGCTCATATTTGCCAGAAAATTACTTTTGGCTCTATTGGCGTTGTCGGCTTCATCCTTGGCGATACGAAGGTCAATCTTGTTTTGTTCGATCGTTGTCACGTCGTCGAAAGACACCATAACGCCTCGAACTTTACCTTCTGTGCCAAACAACGGTGAGCAATTAATTTTGAAGATGCGATTGGTATTTGCTGAATCCACAAAATGAACGGTTGTCCCGGAAATTGGCTGCTGAGATCGTCCGCATTCAATCCAAGGCATTTCTTTAACGCCATCAACGCGAACGAATCGAAACTGTCCCGCTTTCTGGCCGACAAGGGCGTCCGCGTTCTGATCGACAGTCTTTGCCATTGCGCTGTTGGCAAGAAGGATTCGGCCATCAAGCCCGACAATCATCAATCCTTCCGTCAGAATATCAAGTGCCTCACGGACTCGACGTGGCACAGCACGGGAGGGATCCAGATTCTTCAGGACCATACGCAGAAAGAAACGAAATGTCATGAACCCACTACACGCGGCGAAGGCCAGCAGTTTCAGCAGTGGATTCTCCAGGAAAGAATACCACTTGCCCGAATCGAGCGGTGTAAAGGCAATCTCAATTTGCCCCCAGTCACCAACACCGTCCTGTGAAAGCGGAATAGGCATGAACTCAACAGTTGCATTTTGCCCCACGTCCGCAGGCCAGACTTCAATATGTTTTGGTGTGGAAACCAAAACTCGATTATCGCGATAGCGTCGAATTCCAACAGACCGAACACTGGGTTGCCGTTCAATGATATTGCTGAAGACAGCATTGATTCCGGCGAGATCATTATTCGCAAGAAGCACCGAATTGCTAAACGCAATCGATTCCGCCAAATCCTGCCGTGCGGCAATTGTCAGCGCATTTCGATCGGGCAATATCCCCAGAAGATTCGCCGAAACCAGAATCCCCAGCATGGAACAGACAAGCCCCAGCGTAATTCGTGATGCAGCTGTAAGTTTCTTCATAAAATCATCTTCTCAAAGAGATCAGGAGATCAATTGTTATCGACACAGTCACGCAGGCCTTTGTCAGGCTTCAAGCTTGCCGTCCGGGGTTACCGGCTGATCGACGGTGTCTTCATTTTTATTCATTTTTGCCTGCTGGCGATCCATGAGATTCTGCAACGATTCCTTGTCTTCCTCTTTCTGGTCTCCGTCCATCACCAGCAGCGGATCCAGCATCGTCCATGCCGGTATCTGCGCCAGCAATCCAGACACAAGCATGCCGCCTCGGATCGCCCAGAACAGATATCCCACCGAAAAACCGGTCGTCACGACGCCAACTGAGCCGACGACGCGACCCTTGAATTCTGCCTGGTTTTTCAGTTGCTCTGTCACAGACTCGGACTGTTCAACAACTCTTTCAGACAACTGGCGATACAGCGATTCTCGCTGAGCGTTCAATCGCATGATTTCTTCATTGGAGTTCGACGTGCTGAAGATTCGATCGTAATCAAATCGCTCCGTGATCGTGTAAGTACGTCGAACGAAATCGTTGTCAGCAAAACGACCAGAATCTGTCGAAGTCGCCACGGCTGCGACATCTTCAATGCTGATATTCCCGTCCGGAACAGTGGTCAGCAGAGCTCCAAGTATGTTTTCGACTTCATTGTCACCTGAATCGTCTGGCGAGGACGGTACTCCGGATGCAGGACTATCTGCGACAGCGATAGTCGAACCCTGGCTTGCCGAACCAGCCCCGGACGTGATCGACACTAAAGTTGAATTCTCATTGTTTGCCTGATTCGATGTTGTGGCTGAGTTGGAGGTTGCAGTTGTCGAAACAGAACTATTGGTCGTCGCGCTTGTCACTAGAGTCGACGACCCAAATCCAGATGAATTATTACCGTTGCCGCCGCCAGTATTCCCAGGCCCAATGAACTGCTGAGCTACGGAAATCGTTGCCGTTGCAACATTGCTGGATAGGACACCGTCCGAAGCAACAAATCGGAACGTGTCTGTACCTTCGAAACCAACATTGGGTATGTAAACAAAACTTCCGTTTGGCTGCAGAGCAACCGTTCCGGATGCAGGACCGGAAACAAGAG
>JANOZG010000824.1:0-5940 GCA_031429275.1 Planctomycetota bacterium | reverse complement strand
CACGACGCCTGCATTGTTGAATAGCAGATGGATAGCGTCAGTTCCGTGGTCTTTGGCGACTTCCTTCACCAACCGAACAACTGACTTTTCATTAGATACATCGTGCAAATGTGCTGTCACACGGACGTCAGGGTTACTCTTCCGAGCCCGCAGAACCGCCGCTTCAAGGCCATCTCGGTCGATATCACAAACTGCGACATGGGCACCTCTTCGCACAAGTTGCAACAAAAGTTCGAGACCGATACCCGACGCGCCGCCTGTTAGTACCGCAATGCGATTCTGATACTCCGTGAATGCAGGCATCTCAGACGTCTCCATCGTCCCGCAGGACGGATTCAATTGGCATAGGGCCATATTCTTCCGGCTGCCCGATATGTCAGGACGGGACTTGAGATCCCGTCATACACAATTGAGTTCTTCAAATCGCGACTATAGGCCAAACGCTTCGTCGCAGTTCCGATGCGTTGATATTTTTGCTGCCGTTTTTCTGTTTCACAACACTCGATAGTTAGCTGAGGATCATCGGACACTGCTGAATCCTTCACGAACTATTCCATCCCCAGCGTCTTCACCAGAAACGCCCACTGGTCGGACGCTTCTTCGATGATCTTTGCTGTCGGTTTTCCGGCACCGTGGCCGGCACGGGTTTCGATGCGGATCAATGTCGGAGCAGTGCCAGACTGGCAAGCCTGAAGCTGAGCGGCAAACTTGAAACTGTGGCCAGGAACGACGCGGTCGTCGGTGTCAGCGGTGGTGATCAGCGTTGCCGGGTATTGAGTTCCGGATTTCAGATTGTGATAGGGCGAATACTTCTGGAGAGCTGGAAATTCTTCCGCCACGGCCGCGCTGCCGTAGTCATCGGTCCAGAAGCGACCGGCAGTGAACTTGTGAAAACGCAGCATGTCCATGACGCCGACCGCTGGCAAACAAGCACCGTATAGATCAGGACGTTGAGTCATACAGGCGCCGACCAGCAGACCACCGTTGCTGCCGCCCTGAATTGCAAGTTTTTTCGGCGACGTATATTTATTAGCTATCAACCATTCCGCCGCTGCGATGAAGTCGTCGAACACGTTTTGCTTGTTCTGCTTCGTGCCGGCTTTGTGCCATGGCTCACCGTATTCCCCACCACCACGCAGATTCGCGACGGCCAGAACGCCGCCCATTTCCATCCATGTGAGGCGACTGACACTGAAGCTGGGCGTGATCGAAATATTGAATCCGCCGTAGCCGTACAGCAGCGTCGGATTTGTTCCGTCCAGCTTCAGACCTTTCTTGTGGCACAGGAACATCGGCACTTTCGTGCCATCTTTGCTGGTGTAGAAGCTTTGAGATGTCTCATAATCATCCGGATTGAACTTCACGTCCGCCTTGCGAAACAGTTTGCTTTCGCCGGTGATCATGTTGTATCGAAAAGTTGTCGTAGGCAGAGCAAAACCGCTGAAGGAATAGAACGTTTCCGTATCCTTGCGACGTCCTTCAAATCCGCTTGCCGTACCGATGCCGGGGAATGCGACTTCTCTCACAAACGTACCATCCATCTGATGCAGCCGCACCTGAGTCTTGGCGTCTTTCAGATAGTTGCAGACAAACATGTTGCCGACGATGCCAACGCCGTCGAGTGCGTTTTCTGTCTGAGGGATAATCTCCTTCCAGTTTTCGCGGGCGGGTTTCTTCAGATCGACCGCGATGACTCGCCGCAACGGTGCATCGACATTTGTCTTGAAGTACAGGGTGTGATCATCATTGCCGACGAAGGAGTACTCGTGTTCGAAGTTGTCAATCAGTTCATAGGGCAGACCGTAAGGTTCTGTCAGATCTTTGACGACGATGCGATAGCGATCATCCGTACCGACCCAGACGGTGATGATCAGGTAATGCCCGTCTTCAGAAACGCTCAGCTGAAACCCCCAATCGGGATGATCAGGGCGCTCATACACGAGCACATCCGATGATTGCGGCGTTCCGACTCGATGATAATAGACCTTCATGTTCGTATTGAGCGACTGAAACGCAGCGTCTGCTTCGGGCTGTGGATAGCGAGCGTAGAAGAATCCTTGGCTGTCAGGCGTCCATTCTGCACCGCTGAATTTCACCCATTTCAATTCATCGTCCAGGACCTTGCCGGATTCGATTTCCATGATCTTCCAGGTGTTCCAGTCTGAGCCAGCATCCTGAACACCGTAAGCCACGTATCGCCCATCGTCGCTGAATGCAGATCCCGACAGGGCAATGGTGCCATCTTTAGACCACGAATTCGGATCGAGCAAAACCTGCGCTTCGCTTTCCAGTGTATCCTGTCGGAAAAGGACGTTTTGGTTCTGTAGTCCGTCGTTCCGGGTAAAATAGAAACTCCCGCCTTGCTTAGACGGGGCGCCGATTTTTTCGTAGTTCCAAAGCTCCGTCATACGTTTCTGGATCGTTTCTCGCTGAGGAATCGATTTCAGAAAATCAAACGTCAACTTGTTCTCGGCTTCTACCCAGTCCGCGACATCCTTCGAAGTCCGCACGTCGTCTTCCAGCCAGCGATAGGGATCTTCAACTTTGGTGCCGTGGAAGTCATCGACTTGTTCAACTGTTTTGGTTTGGGGATACACGAGATTTTGTTCCTGTGCGTTCAATGGACGGGACGCGCTCAGTGCACCCGGAACGAGTATTAAGCAAATCAGTATCAACCAGGGCGTCATGGAAAAACGATACATTTTTAGATTCCCGGAAACCTGCTAATTCGAGTTTTGGACGGCACGAGATTTTGGGCGGCTCAAAGGCTGAGCAGATCCCTGTAATGTAGCCAAATCCGGCCAAATTCAGCGGGCTACCGAAACCAGCGAATCGAAATTCATGAGAATTCCGCGATTCTTCGAGCGTAAGCACGTGAATGGATGCACATCGAACGCCGTCCAATATGCAGGATTTTCGGCTCGCTAAAACTCTCCGTTTGACTTCAGTTAAGACTTTGTTTATCCTCTGGCTCAACATCATAGATCTCGTGTATTCAGCAAAACAGGACTTTTTGGCCCATGGGACGTACAGAACGACAACGAGAAATTGCTCGCCGCCGGAAGCGCAAAGTTGGTTTGGCAAAGGTGCGTGCAAAACATGCTGCGTCCAAGACTGAAGGCGAAAAGACAGCTTTGCTTGCCAAAGCACGTCGTATGAGCCCATTTATCACTTTGGAATAGACTTCAAAGTCTGACCGAAGTGGTAACGGTGATTTCGACTTTGCTGGTACATGACCACCGAAGAAGACACCCCCAAAATGAACGGCGAACGTGAATAACGTTCGCCGTTTTTTATTCCCTGAACTTGCGCACCCTAGTGTGGTGTTCCCAGCATCGCGATGCTGTAACCTGGTCTTTTCAAGTCCGGTGGGGTGCCGCCGCTTTCCTGTCGCACGCTTTTCCTTCCGCATTCTCGAACGCCTGAACAATCATAGGCCTTTTGGGATATCGTCGCCGGGCACCGACCAAAATGACTGTCAAATGTCAGTCATCGAAACGAAGTTGTTCCAGATGCTTGTCGAACCAAGGTTGGATTGAGTGTCATCATAGTGACTGCGAGTGTTGCGAGTTCGTAGCGACTCGGGGCCGCTGTTCGGCTTAAACTGCCGTAAATCGCTGAGTTTTGCATGGGCCAGACGATCGGCACAGTGAGTGCTTATCGATCTATCATGTGAAATAGAATCCTCCTCAGTCCCTGATCCACAATGGAGCAGTGTCATGTTGGCGAAGTTCCTTGAAACGTTGGGTGTAGTCAAAAAGTCATCTCGTCGGACCTGCCACGCGATAGTCGCTCCGGCCGAAGTGCAGGTTCTCGAATCACGCGAAATGCTGTCGGCCAGTACGATCCACGATTGGAATGACATTCTCCTGGACACGATCCGTATTGAGAAGCCAGCCCCTCCAATGGCATCACGCGCGATGGCGCTGGTGAGCACTGCTGTGTTCGATGCGGTGAACTCGATCGACAGACGCTTTGAGTCCTACTTCACATCAGCCATCGTGTCGCCTCTGGCATCAAAAGATGCGGCTGCGGCCGTTGCGGCTCATCGGACTTTGTCTGTGCTCTTTCCCGCACGTCGGTTTGTCTTTGATGTGGCCTTGAATGCGACGTTGTCCACAGTGCCATGGGGTTCCATGCGAGACGCGGGAATCGGAACGGGGCAGTATGTGGCTGATCGAATCCTCGCGGCTCGCAGCACCGATGGCTGGGATCGGATCGTGAGTTACGTTCCTCGCAACGTCCCTGGTGACTGGAATCCGACGGCTCCCGACTTCTCCGGCCCTGTGCTTCCTCAGTGGGGACTTGTCCGGCCGTGGGCAATCAGTTCCCAGAATCAGTTCCTGCCTGCAGCTCCTCCGTTGCTGACTTCTGCGACATACGCACGTGACCTGAACGAAGCGAAGGCTCTGGGAGCGGCAAGCAGCTGGATCCGCACCGCAGATCAGACCAACATCGCACGCTTCTGGGCGGGAGCTCCGGGCACTGCTACACCTCCAGGACAGTGGAACAGCATTGCTCAGACAATTGCCGAAGGGCAGGGACTTTCAATGGAAGAAAGTTCGCGGATGTACGCTGTGCTGAACATCGCGCTGGCCGACGCGGCTATCAGCTGCTGGAATACAAAATACACCTATGACTTCTGGCGTCCGATCACTGCCATTCAGAATGCCGATTTGGACGGAAATCTGGCGACAGTTCGTGATGCGTTCTGGACGCCGCTGTTGAAGACTCCTGCGTTTCCTGGCTACACGTCCGGCCACAGTACGTTTAGCGCGGCCGGGGCTGCTGTTCTGGCCGATGTCTTTGGCACGGATGCGGTCGGATTCATCGCAAGGTCAGAAGTTCCAGGAGTCCCTGATCGTCTTTACACCAGCCTTCGCGCTGCGGCTGCCGAGGCTGGTCTGAGCCGAGTTTTCGGCGGGATCCATTTTCAGTTTGACAACCAGGCAGGTCTGACGAGTGGTGATGCACTTGGTCGATTTGTTGCGGCCAAATGCATGCCAATGATCGCCGGAGCTCGAGTTTTGAATGGCGCTTTACAGGTCTTTGGAACGAGCCGGAGCGATACGATTCGCATCGATAGCTGGGGTTCCTCTTTGAGCGTCGTTATCAATGGACGTTCGATGCTCACAGTTCCTGGCACTTTCATTGCCTGCATCTGCATTGACGCCGGTCCGGGAAATGACGACGTTGCCGTGAGTTCGTGGATTGGTCTTTCATCGACGCTGAAAGGTGGCACCGGCAACGATCGTCTTACAGGCGGTGCCGGCCATGACACGCTGCTGGGAGATGCCGGCAACGACATCCTGTTTGGAAGCTGGGGCAACGACAAACTTTACGGTGGAATTGGTGACGACGTTCTCGACGGCGGCGCGGGCTACAACTATCTCAACGCTGGTTTCGGGTTCGACACCCTGTACATCAATCGGTTTCTCGACATCTTTGATCAGGGCCCAGGACGTAAACGGCTCTTCTTTCGATAGTCAAAATGGCGTGCCATAAATTGCCTTCAGAATCGGCGGGGTCTGCACATTGAATATATGCTGCGCTTCAAACAACCGCGGGGCCAGCATAGACAACTTCACCACCAAGGGCAGCGCTATCGGGGCCGATGTCGATGATCCAGTCGCTGCAGCGAATGACGTCGGGATTGTGTTCGATCACGATGACGCTGTGGCCGCTGACGACAAGCTGCCGCAGATGATTCATCAGGCATCCGACGTCGGCGGGGTGCAGGCCGCTGGTGGGCTCGTCCAGAATGTAGAGTGTATGTTGCGTCGATGGTGCAGCCAATTCTGAGGCCAGTTTTGCGCGCTGAGCTTCGCCGCCAGAAAATGTTGTTGCCGACTGGCCCAGCGTCAGATATCCAAGGCCCACGCTGCGAAATGTCTCTATCACGCTGTGAAGTTTCTGAAACTCGCCAAAGAAATCGGTGGC
>JANOZG010000823.1:0-2498 GCA_031429275.1 Planctomycetota bacterium | reverse complement strand
GGGCGTCAGCCCTCCGAGCACGTGGCTACTGCCACACTCTTCGCGATGCCGAACTTCTACAGAAATTGCATACGCTCGTCACACGACATCAAGGGCGAGCCCGTGAAGTCATCCGCCTCTGCACGATATCACTTTGACTGGCGTTCATAACTTTCGTTTCACGGACAAAATTTTCCCAACAGACAGCTGGTGTCGGTCACCGGCATCTTTTCTTCGAGTTTTACCCCAATGTTGTTCCGCAAATAAATACTTCACAGCGCTGGATAAACGGGGGCGAACCACCTTGGTTCTGACTGCGTACAGAATAAATTCACCAACCAACCACCTGCTGTTGCTGCTCCGCAGCCATTGAAGGCATCATCGCTCCGCGTGATGACCGTTTTGGAATGCTTGTGATGTGACGAGGCCGTTTGCCAGATTATGTGAGCTCTGATGGATGTTGCTTGAGGATGTCGATATCGCGTGGTGGGCCAAAGGCTAGCCTGGGCGCTGCTCTCGGCAGAACAAGACTGCTGCATTGGAGCGAAGCATTATACGCTGGCATTCTGCAACGCCCGGGCAACGAAATTTCCTGGCACCTTGGAACGTGGGACGCGGCCGGGAAACCAGCTGCGGATATCGGCGTCCAGGCCAACTCCGTGCATGAAGTTGTAAAGACCCTTGTTCAGTCCGGTGCCCAACGAGTCGTGATCAACGCCGGTGGGATCGTTAAAGCCGATGTCGTTTTTCGCAAAAGTCACCGGCGGCAACGGGATGAGACTGACTCCGTATTCTTCCGGATTCTTTCCGACCGGGGAATGGACCGTGCATGTGAATCGATGAAAAAATCCGGACTGCAAACAGCCTTCTTCAAACATCTGACGAACGTATTCCAGAGCATCGACGGTGTCCTGCATTGTTTGAGTCGGAAAACCGTACATCAGATACGCATGAACCAGAATGCCGACGTCACTGAAGGCTCGCGTGACTCGCGCGACTTGTGCAACAGAGACTCCCTTCTTCATCAGATTCAACAGCCGATCTGACGCCACTTCCAGTCCGCCTGAAATCGCAATGCAGCCGCTGGCAGCCAGCAGTTCGCAAAGTTCCGGCGTAAACGATTTTTCAAACCGAATATTGCCCCACCACGAAATCACGACATTACGCCGCAGCAACTCTTCAGCCATCGCTTTAAGTGCTTTTGGCGGAGCGGCCTCATCGACAAAGTGAAATCCCGTCTGACCGGTTTCCCGAACGATGGCTTCGATGCGATCCACCAGCGTCGATGCCGCGACGGCATCATATCGCCCGATGTAATCCAGCGTGACGTCACAGAAACTACACTTCTTCCAATAGCAACCATGCGCGACGGTTAGCTTGTTCCAGCGACCGTCGGACCACAGACGATGCATGGGATTCAGCATGTCGAGCATTGACAGGTAATCATGTATCGGCAGGCCGTCCCATGTTGGTGTGCCGACTTCGGCGAACGGAATATCGGGTTCGCCGGAGTTGACGTATTCAACAGCTTGCGTGTCAGTGTTTCGCACGAATGTTCGCACGAGTTGCGATTTCGGTCGTTCGCCTCGCAAGTACTCAAGCAATGCCAGCAAGGGGCGTTCGCCGTCGTCGAGCGACACGTAATCGAAGTAGTCGAAGACGCGAGGTTCGTTGAGTTCGCGAAGTTCCGTGTTGACAAAGCCACCGCCGAGAGCGATCCTGATTTCAGGATGATGCTGCTTGATCGTTTGAGCAATTCGAAACGCGGCATACACGCAACCGGGAAACGGCACGGACACCAGGACCAGGTTTGGGCATTGCTTTGCGATGGATTCCAGAGTGAGTTGCTGCAGTGTCTGATCGACAAGGTTCGATGGTGCGGCGAGTGCTGCGGCCAGTGGATCGAATGTCGGCTGGCTTGCGGCGAGTGATTCGGCGTACCGGACAAATTCAAAGCGAGGGTCAATCGCTTCGCGCAGGACGTCAGCAATGTCGCTTAGATACAGCGTCGCGAAATGCCGTGCTTTGTCCTGCAGGCCAAGCGAGCCGAATGCCCAGTTCATCGGATCGCCGTCTGCACTTTCCTCATCATCGCTTTCGAAGACGTCGAGTGTTTCGAAGCGTGCACCTTCCGGAAGAAAACTGCGAGTGTTGATGCGATGGGCGAGCGTTGCGTCACGGCCTTGCAGGAACGCGATGGTGCGGTCGATGGATGTCAGATACAGGTCGATGTTTTCACAGAAGTTGCGTATCGCTGGTGTCTTCTTTGTCTGGCCTGCGGCGATAATCTGTTCGTGTATGGCGGCAAGCCCGGTGCTGGAAAACAGTCGCAGCACAAGCTTTAACGCCAGATCATCCTGCACGGCCTTTACACCACGTGAACGCAGAAATCCGGTGATATAGGCGGTGGCAGGATACGGCGTGTTGAGTTGCGTCATTGGTGGAATCAATGACAACACGCGACAGTTATTGAAAGTGGTTGAGTTCATATAATAGAGGATGATACGTCGTTGGATTCA
>JANOZG010000822.1:0-4201 GCA_031429275.1 Planctomycetota bacterium | reverse complement strand
TTAACTGCCTGCGTCCAATTACCGATCTGAATAATGCACTTGTCAGTTATCTGCTTACCGGGCTTGAAGGATTTTCAACTCCGGCAGGTCATATCGGAAGCCGTGTGCGGATCGATCATGATATCAGTTTGCTGATTCCCGAGATCTGGTGTCGTCTAAGCCCTGAAGAACGTTCTCCGGAGTTTCTGATTGGCGAGCAGTTGATGGAGAAGCTGGAAGACTACGAATTTGACGGCAATTTGATTCCTGCAAGTCGATTGGGCTGGCGAATCACCAAACGCTTTATCCGTCGTTTTGCCGGACGCGTTTTCGACAATCCTAACAAAGTCTTCGACATCGAAATCTTGAAGCCTGAATCGCAGGATCCGGCCGCATTTGCGGACGGCATTCTGTACATCGCCGAAGCACAGAAACGTATTGCGAAAATGTATTTTGAAGATGGATCTATCGATCTGGCCTGTCCTCCATTGAAGGCATTGTTGCACATTATGGTCGACGGCACTTACGAGAATAAAACGATCTTTGCCCCTGAAATTCGCAGCCTGTTCACAAAGGAATACCTGTTAGCTTCGGACTGGTACACGGAGCGATTGAGACTACGTCAGCTGCATGAACAACACTTGTGGCACCGCCATATTGAGTCGCTGGAAACATTCTTTAACAGCACAGATTTCAGCGAAGAAAAGGTCAGCATGAATATTGCAGGACGCCTTGAGAGATGTCGGTTACGCCTCGCTGAAGTTTTGTCTGAAACTTATCTTGGCGAGCTACAGGGCACGTTGGGGGCGGATCGCTTGTAGTCGTGAATGCGGCCGACAGACGAAGCGATCGATGCGGTGAAGAACCTATTGCACTGGCACCGGCACGCGAAAACGGTCGTTTTCAAACATTCGCCGATTTGAAGACTCGAAACTCTGCAATTTCCAGACGTGATGCTGCGTCTGCCTGAAGGTGACTTTTCCAGCTGTTGCATCTGCTTTCACTGCGCCCGAATTCCCCTCATCCGATTGCGCTGCTGCGTCGGGTTTTGAGGGACTTGGGCTGAACAGTTTTGCTTCGCCGTGAAGCTTCAACGTCCAGTCAACGGATTCGAATCCAAAGCGAGGCTCCGGAGGAGCGTCTTCACTCATTGGAGGTTGAGGCTGGATCGCGGTGCCGGAGATTTCATCAATCTCAACGCTGACGTTCGAAAAGAAAGGAAACGTTGCACGGTCTGCATCGGGGAGCACCAGGGGCCGAAATCGAGCTTTGCCAGTGATGGCAACTTTTGCCGCGTCCTTTTCAATATCGCCCTTCTTGAACATCATATCTGTTTGCAGTGTGCCCAATGTTCCCAGCGATGTCTCATGAGTTCGCTCCCAGTCGACCGGCTCCTCCGGATTCTCAGCGGGACCACGCGACCAGAACGGCACATTGAACCACGATGCAATGGATTCGTCCGTCAGGCATGTTTTAAGGATGTTGATCGTTTCAGGATTTCCATCTGCCAGGGTGGCAACCAGCATTTCCCGGATTTCAGGATTCAGTGTCATGACTTTGCCGTCCGGCTGGACCCTCAGAAAAACCTGGGGCACCTTAATCGGTGCCTGACTTCCAGCCTCTGGCTTGCGATCGATCTGCAGCACGTCCACGCGAAAGAAAACGTCACCATTTCGCTCGAAGTCCATCGCAGTAAACTGAACCCGAAATGACTCTGACGTCTCCTGAATCACTGATGGTAGTTCATCCAGGACAATCTCAGTGCGCCGTGATCCGGCAAACGTATAGAGCAGCCTGTCGCCTTGTTTAAAGCCCCAGAATCTGGGTACCGTTGTCGCGGTTTGCGCGACGCAGATGGATGACATGAAAACGCACAAAAGCAGTGACAGTATTCGCTGCGGAAGCGGCGAGAATCTGATACTCCAGCATTGAACGATGCGCCGTCGAACTGGTTCACGATCGAAAATCTCGCCTGACTTCCCCATTGCAGAATCCTCAATTCAAACGCAATCTGCCGCCACTCGTCAATATTCTATCAGGGCTGATCAGCCGACTTCACTCAAGACCTTTTCATCCACGTAGATCGGAAGAATCGGTGAATAATGTACGGCCATAGCAATGGCATCACTGGGGCGGCAATCGATCTCATGAACTTTATCGCCCGCGCGAACTTTAAGCACAGCGAAATAGGTGTGTTCTTTCATCTCAGTAATGACCACTTCTTCTACGACTCCGCCCAGTGCCGTCACGACATTCTTAAGCAACTGATGTGTCATCGGGCGAAACGGCTCTTCTTCCAGCAATTGCCGGTTGATTGCCTGGGCCTCGAACTGCCCGATCAGAATCGGAAACATCCGAGGCCCACCAACTTCACGCAGGTACATCGCTTGTTGATCATTGATTTCCGATACAATCAAACGACTCAGTTCCATCAACACTAACACCAATATTTCTCCCTTGAAGAGATAGAACCACTATGGAAGGCGGCGAACTTTGAGATTGCGAAAGTAGACTTTGCTCTTCGGATCATGAGCCTGCAGCGCGAATGTTCCTTCACCAATTCGACGTTCGAAGTCTGGTGAAAAAGCTTCTTTACCATCCGGCTCTGTATAGTCCACGGTAACGGTGTCGTTGACTTTGATGAGGACATGTTTTCCGACAACCTTGATATAGGTCTTGTACCACTCGTTGTCTTTTAACGGTGGATTACCGACGTCCACAACACCATACAGGCTGCCGGATTTTTTAGGATCACCGTGCGACACATTGACCTGACATTCCTGACCAAATTTTGGCCAGTTTGTCTCCTGGAACTTCGTGTGAAAATAGATTCCGGCGTTGCTGCCCGGAGTTGTCATGCACTCACACTCAAACTCAAAATTCTTAAAAGGCTTGTCCTCACCCACATAGAACAAATGACTTCGTTCGCCGAAGCTGACGATCTTTCCGTCTTCGATCAACCATGAATCTTTGTTCTCATTGATCTTCCAGCCTTCGAAGGTTTTTCCATCGAAAAGCTCCTTCCATTCGCCCGGTTTGTCATCAGCAAACCCGGGGCTGCACAGAAAACAAACGACGGCAAAAGCGAGGAAACTGCGATGCAGCATTGAGATAACTCCAATTGGTAGGGGTGTTGAATTTGCCACGTGTCGACGTCGTTGATTGTACGCAAAGACGAACGCGGATTCCATTCAAGCAAAAAGGCCGATGCTGACAGCACCGGCCTTCAGGAAATCAGAGTATCATTGTGAGCCTGACGACTACTTACCGTCCTTCTCCTGCTTCAGCTGCTTCAGATAGGCTGCCATTTCCAGTTTGCCTTCATCGCTGGAGTCATCAGAATTTGCGATGGCCTGCGTTTGTACGGCGATAGCCTTGTCAAGTTTGCCCTGCCGATGCAGCAAATGAGCCAACGTATCCATAATCATGCCGCTCTTCGGTGACGCAGCCAGAGCTTTTTCCGTTGCCGTTACCGATGCATCGATCAGTACCGCTGGAAGTTCTTCATCTTCCATAGCCGCCTCGTAGACCTGCCACGTGAGTTGATTCAGAGAATCGGCGTCGATCGCCTTGTCATCTGCCACAAGCAGCAAAGCCTTCGCGGCCGATGGATATTCTCCTGCTTCGACCAGCAGCTTGAATCGTAGCATGCTCAATTGAACCTTCTGCTCCGGCGTCACTGCTTTCATCAGAGCGCTGAGCTCGGCCATACCCTCTTTCAGGTCGCCTTCTTCGCATTTGGCGATAATTGGCATCACCTGAACCTGAAACGCAAGAGTATTCAGACTTGCAAGTGCTGCCGCGTCGCCTTCGCGTGCCTTTTTTGCCTCATCGATGATCGCCAATGCGCCTTTGGCATCACCTTTCCGCATCATGGCGGCGAGTTTAGCCATCATTGAATCGTGATCCTGATCCTTCTTGAATTTCTCCAGAAAGGCTGCCCGATCCCACTTGCCCGCTACGATGGATTCCAATGGTTCATCAATGCTCATTGGATGACCGATCCATTCGATCTGGCCCGTTTTGCCAACGATGAATGATGTTGGAATACCGTTTTGAGCAGCTGCCTCCATGTAGTCGAGATTGCTGGAACCATCAGGATCAGTGGTCAGACAATATGCACTCGTGAGTTCTGCGTATGTCTGTTTTTTGGGCTCTTCAGCTTTCGCAGCGGCCGCTTTCTCCTTGCCGCCCTTTTCCCCTTTTGTCGCATCACCTTTCG
>JANOZG010000821.1:0-12604 GCA_031429275.1 Planctomycetota bacterium | reverse complement strand
ATGGCCTTCGTTGAACGTGATGATATTCTCAACACGATTGATGGCCTGATCGCACACGTGATGAAGAAGGTTCGTGGCGTCGATATTCAGATTCCATAGCCACGCTACACATATCGCGACATGATGGAAAAATACGGCAGCGACAAGCCAGACCTGCGATTCGGCCTTGAGATCGTTGACATCGGCGCAGTGGCTTCAGTATGTGACTTCGGTGTGTTCAAAGGTGTGATGAGTTCCGGCGGCCGAGTTCGCGGCATAAATGCGAAAGGCGCGGCGGAAAAATACAGCCGCCGTTTGTTAGATGTCGATCTGAAAAACTTTGTCGGTGACTTCGGTGCCAAGGGCCTGGCGTACATGAAGGTCGTCGGTGAAAAACTGGAATCCACAATCGTTAAGTTCTTTACAGAAGAGCAGCAACAGCAGATTCTGACGATGATGGACGGCAAGGACGGCGACTTGTTGTTGTTTGTCGCCGATTCTCCCAAGGTGACAAATTCCGCGCTGGCCGCGTTGCGAAATCGCCTGGGCAAAGAGCTGAATCTGTACGATCCAAATCAGTTCCAGTGCCAGTGGGTTCTCGACTTTCCGTTGGTCACATGGAACGCCGACGAAAATCGGTACGACGCCGAACATCATCCGTTCTGTCAGCCAAATCCGGAAGATGCTGAGTACCTGAAGACCGATCCGAGCAAAGTCCGCGCGGACAGTTACGACCTTGTTGTGAATGGTTACGAGGCAGCGAGCGGCAGCGTGCGTATTCACGATTCTGAAGTTCAGCAGATGGTGTTTGATCTGTTAAATATCAAACAAGAAGAAGCCGAATTGCGATTCGGCTTTCTGCTGGAAGCTCTGCGCTACGGTGCGCCGCCACATGCAGGGATCGCATTGGGATTGGATCGCTGGGTGATGCTGCTGGCGGGCGACGACAACATCCGCGACGTTATCGCATTCCCAAAGACCCAAAAGGCCGCCGATATGCTCACAGGCGCACCGGCTCCAGTGGATCGCCGACAGCTGCGTGACCTGAACATCGAAGTCGCAAAGCTGCCGGAGAAGTAACGCCGAATCAGGCCCACATTCGCTGGAACGAGGCGTTACATGCCTATTCCATCAGGACACTATCCAGTTCGAGTGGAGATGAAATCGTTACGCCATTTTTCAGGCCATCGATATCTATCTGGTCACCTCGCCTGAGAATGGAAAAACGCTGCTCTCCAGTTTGTTCCCTGCGAGTAGACGCAAAAACATACGATTCTCCAAGAACGCACAACCGGCCATGTGTCATCTGCACGACGAGTGCAGTGCTTTCATCGATGCCGAAGCCCGTCAGTTCAGGGTGTTGACCCAAAACTCCGATCAGCCGATTCAAGCGGCTTCTGCGAAAGAAGTGTTGATCAACAATCGCATTGGGCAACAGGTCCAAACCCGTACCGAGTTCGGCAGTGTCGCCACCTTGCTTGATCATGATTTTTGTCATGACGGCTGCCCCGGCGGAACTGCCACCCACAACTCCGCCGTCCTGAATGATCTGTTTCAGACGGTCTTCCACGGCAGTACCGGCGTAAAGTGATGCAAAGTACTCCTGCCGACCGCCACCTAACCAGACGGCATTCACATTCCTGAGCTTCGCCAGAAACTCTGGAGATTCTGCCTCCTCGCGCGTGCTGGCAGCCAGTGGAGTGATGCGTGTTGCTCCGACCGACGTCCATGTGCGATGGATCTTTTCTCGCAGAGCATCGTCCAGTGGACTTGCTGGAATGATGACAATTTCCGAATCCGGACCTGCAAGATCCAGAAAGCGATGCAAAATTTCGGAAGGCAATGGACCTCCTCCGGAAATGATCAGCGTTCCACCGGAAAAGCGTTTTACAAAATCGAGGCTGGCCTCTGAGTCCTTTGAGGGGCGAATAGAAAGCGTCCAAAGTGAAGCCGTGACAACCCCTGTCAAAAACAGCATCGCGCCCCAGATGATGGTTCGCAGCGAAGGCCTGCGCGCTGATGATGACACAGGCGGGATCATGGACATACAGAGATCACCCCTGAATTCGTTCGAGCGCGGCTTTCAAATCGAAAAGCGTGAATGGCTTCGCAAGGAATTCGAATTGCAAAGGCTCTGATGCGGTGCCGTCTGCTTGTGCAATCCGCGGCCCGCCGGAGATCAGAATCACGGGAATCGGCATGTTCCATTCCCGCAGAATGGCCATCAATTCCATCCCGCTTAATCCGGGCAAACCGTTGTCAAGAATGATGCAGTCAAAACTCTGCGAGGAATCCGTCAGAAGCTGAACAGCAGCGGTTGCATCACTCACCACAATCGAAGAGTGATCGAGCGCACGAAGCATGCTCCCACAGACATGCTGTACCATTTTTTCATCGTCAACAACCAGGATTCTCACGTCACACCTTTCCCGTGGCGCTGGCAAAGCGGCGACAAGTTCAGGGCCTTGTCTTTGGCTCCGGCGATTGTTGCTTCGGCCGTGTGGGCAGTAATGATCTAAAGCTTCCCAACTGCTGCGGCAAATTACCAGACTGAACTGGCAGAATACCAGGTTGCCATGGCAAGTTGCCAGGGATAGTTGGAATCTTCTTTTGCAGCGACGGGGGAATCTGGCCGCCGAATATGGCATCAACTTTTTCCATGGCGCCATCAACTTTCGCTCGATCCTTATCTTTGATGAGGCTGGATGTTGAAACTTGTTTCATCAGACCGCGTGCATCCATGTTTCCGGATTTCAGATTCGCTACCAACGTTTTTACTTCCATCGCTTTTGAAATCAACTCCTGATTCTCCTCCAGCAATTTGTTGTATTCATCAGCAAAGCGGCCCGTCAGCATGTGAATCTGTTCGTCTGCATACTCAGTCACTTCGGTCATCATTTTTGTTTTGGCAAGCCGCAATTGATGGGCGAAGGCCACTTTGACGCCCTCGGCAACCTGTTCACCAACATCCGAATCCAGTTCGATGTGAGGTTTACGAAGTGTGCCGGAAATCTGCACCAATGCGTTCAAAGTTTGCAGATGACTGAAGGCTTCGTTGACGCTGTCAACAATCTCCGGACGGAGATCTTTGTCAGCCGTGAAAGCCATCTCGTCAAGTCGGGAATCAATGGCCAGGTGTCCTTCAATTTGGTCGTCCACAAGGACCAGTCGGCTCTGCCAGGAAACATCATTCAGAACGGCATTCAGGCAGGCTTTGCCTTCCTTTCCAGCGCGAATGGGGATGGCGTTTGTGTCGCGGAAGTCGGCCAGCATTTCCGTGACCGGTGTCTCCTCGGTCGCGTCATACGTGACTTTCAGATTCAATGGTCGCGAACCGGCTGCAGCCAGAGACATGACACATGGTCGCCCCAGCAGCACCGGATCTTCGGTCACGTCTGACAGCACGGCTTTGAAGGGAATGGATTCCCTGTTGATAGAACACGTACCGGACAGACGCATGTTCTTCAGCAGGAAATCAGGTGATGGATTCCCGGCCCAAAAGTCGAAATCGTGACCCGGCCTGCGCGGAGGTTCAATCTGATCTTTCAGTCCGTGCTGATAGTCGCGAATCAATTCGACCCAGCTGAGTATCTCCTGAATCCGCAGATACATTGTATTCCCCAACAGGGCTTCAGAAATCCGGCGAGGATCTGGCTTCAGCAGCGTCAGCGTGTGTTTGACCTTTTCCTGATCCCGCAGACGAGCGGCATTCAGCAGCCGAAAATCCTCTCGAACTTCAGGCTTAATACCTGTCAGGTCGATCCGGAATTCTTCTGCATCGCGAGCCAGTACTTCTGCTTCCTGAGCGACCGCAAGATACTGCTCAATCTGACTCAGGGTGTCTCCCTTTTTGGCGTTTTCGAAATCAGCCTTCAGAGCTTTGGCGCGAGGCTCAAAGTCTTTGGCTCGTTCGACGAGTTCCCTGAAATGGGCGTCCCATTTTTCGTAGATGCCTGTGCCAAGGCGATACGTTTCCAGATTGTTCGGATCGATCTGAGCTTTGATCTGGGCTTCCATGTTGGAAAGCCATTCTTCACCAAGTTCGGTCAGTTTTTCAGTGACCCACGATGGTTCAGTATTCTCATGTTCCGGCTCCTCGTCAATCTCAAGCTGGCCGTCATCATTGCGATCGGTATCAAAACGCAGTCCGTCAATGCGGCCATCTTCGACCACAAACCGCCTGTGTGAGAGCGCATGTGGTTCAAATCTGACGTAGATCTGCTCGAATTCTGCCATGTTCTTACCATGTCGGCTGGCACTGGCGAGAGCCAGACCTTTGATAGAAAATGACGGAGGAAAGTACGTTGTCCGCAGTTCCGCAACATCAACCTTCGCGCCTGTGACGGCTTGGAATGATTGCACGGTCGAATAGCGCAGCAAAGGATCAACGCCATAAGTGAGGAAGCCCCAGAGCAAGCCCACGATCACTAACCGAGGAATAATATAGGTCCATCGCATGGAGCGTCTCGACGTTCAAAGATCAAACTGAGCATGTCCCTTTGCGGGAATGAGTATCAGGCATCAACAGAGCCAAATCGATCGGCCCATTCAGCACCAAGCAGAATTCTTGTGATTCGCCAGTGCCGTAGATGTCGCGCCAAAGATTCGGAGTATTTCTGAAAGACCGGCCGGCTGACACGATGCACCGGCCAGATCAGTGCCAAGCCACAGATAAAGCTGCCCATGACGATGGAGTTATTGAAGTCCGTCCACGGCATCATGGGTGTGTCGTAAACCGCTTCCCAAAAACTACGCAGCGATGGCTGCCCGAGAACGTAGACACCGACCTGATCGAATGTTGAATCCAGCCATGATGATGCAAATGTGATGATGACCGCGGCAAACGCAACGATCGCCAGATTCACTCGCGTCGCTGCGATACAGAAACCCAGCACGATGGCTAACAAATTCCCCTTGGGGACCAGTCCCAGCAGTACGCCGAATGCTAGACCGTACGACATTTGTGTCGGAGTGGATTCGATCACAAGGGCTTTGAATAAAAGCCTCAACGGGCGCAGTATGAGAAACATAGATCCTCCATGATCCGTTCTGGTGGAGCCCGAAATCGCAGCTCACATAGCAATTCTGCAGACTCTCCTGCTCAAGCGAAAGGGGGTCAATATGGGACTTGCGAATGCCAGTCGCCGCGTTTGAAGGACATGAGATCTGCGGTTGCGAACGGGCATGAACTGCCCGCAACACCCGGCTTCGGCAATTTCTTCCGGAGGATCTTGCAGCTGGCGATTGTTCGCCTGGTGCAATTTGTTAGCGGTCTGGCCCAGGAAGGGGAGGCCAATGGGGGGAGCTTCGCACCTCAGGACATTGAAATCGCTGCGAATGGAATTCCTGCTGGTGCCGTGACGGAAGGCTGCCGTTCGCTAAAATGCATCCGAAAATGCGTCATTCGGGTGAAGGACGCGATCTTGTGTGATGGTTTATGAATCGACGATAGAGAAGCGAATCATGGCGAAGAAATCAATTGCGGATGTCAATGTTGCTGGCAAAACTGTGCTCATGCGAGTCGATTTCAACGTGCCGCTGGACGAGAATTGCAACGTCACCGACGATCGTCGCGTTCGCATGGCTGTACCGTCAATCAAGTCGGTAATCGATCGCGGTGGCAAGCTGATTCTGTGCAGCCATCTCGGCCAGCCAAAAGACGGCGAAGATCAGTCGAAGTTTAGCCTCAAGCCAGCAGCAGCCACTCTTTCTGCATTGCTCGGCAAACCTGTGGCGTTTGCAACCGACACCGTCGATGCCGACGCAAGCACCAAGGTCGCCGCGTTGAAAGACGGCGAAGTTTTGCTGCTGGAGAATCTTCGATTCAACAAGGGCGAAAAGAAAGGTGATGCCGCGTTTGCCGCAAAGCTCGCTGGTTTCGCAGACATCTACTGCAACGACGCATTTGGAACCTGTCATCGCACCGATGCTTCAATGGTCGCCGTGCCTCAGGCCATGGCAGGCAAGCCGCGCGTGGTTGGATTTCTGGTCCAGAAGGAAGTTCAGTATCTGTCGGACGCCATCGCGAATCCTCAGCGACCGTTCATCGCGATTCTTGGCGGTGCAAAAGTTTCCGACAAGATCAACGTTATCAAGAATCTGCTGGGCATCTGTGACAAAGTGTTGATCGGAGGAGCGATGGCCTACACTTTCGCTGTGGCGCAAGGCGGCAAGATTGGAAAGAGCCGAGTCGAATTGGATAAGGTCGATCTTGCGAAGGAACTCATTCAACTCGGCGGAAGCAAACTTGTATTGCCAGTCGATACACATTGCGGCGATGCATTCAAAGGCGACTGCAATAAGGTTGTGGTCAAAGCCGGAGAAATCCCTGACACATTCGAAGGCTTCGACATCGGCCCAGCGACGGCAGCACAATATGCTCAAGAACTAAAGAACGCCAGGACCGTCGTCTGGAACGGTCCGATGGGAGTTTTCGAAATGCCGCCATTTGACGCTGGCACCCGCACTGTTGCGGAAGCGATCGCCAGCAGCTCTGCCACCAGCATCATCGGGGGCGGCGACAGTGCTGCTGCAATTCAGCAAATGGGGTTTGCTGATAGAGTTTCCCACGTCAGCACCGGCGGCGGTGCCAGCTTGTCGATGCTCGAAGGCGAGAAGTTTGCTGCAGTCGAGTTGCTGGACGAGGCTTGATCTGGACCGCAGTGACCGTTTGCTGCCTCTTTTCTCTTGTCCGTAAGGTCGCCGATCGGCTTGCAATCCGCCGGTTGTGAATCTCGGGTGAAGGTGGATACGACCAGCATTGTCTGGCGTATCCACCTCAATAACAGGAGATTTGCCGGTGCCGCTCGACTCAATCATCGCGTGCATTCCGGGAAATCCGGGAAATCCAGGCCGCAAGGTCCGACGCTGTTCGCCACAAGATCCGACGTCCGACCGTGCTCATTGTGCGGCCTGTCAGGGTTCGGGAACGAAGTCCAACAGCGGCCGACGGGGTTAGAAATAATCTTGCAATTTGGGCAAATATCGCCCAAAAGATTGCCTGAGCGACGACTATGCTGTGAAATGATGTCGGTAGAAATCGTGTTCATCGTATCGCGGGCAGGGGTCATTTCATGCGAGTTATCGTAAACAGTTTCGTTCTTTCCGTCGCCTTTCTGGCATCGTCAGTATTTGCTGTCGCAGCCGAACCATCCCCGGCAGATCAGTTGGCGGTGGCAATAGAATCCTGGCGCGTCGGCGATTTGAAAGGCGCTCAGGGATTGCTGACACAGATCATCGAAGCCGGGACTCGTGACCCTCGCGCATACTATTATCGAGCACTGCTATCGGAACAGCTCGGTGCGGATTCTGAACAGGATTTGCTTGCAGCGGCGAAGCTGGAAGCAGAAACAACTTCTTCTCGCCTTGTGAATCAAGCGCTCGAAAATGTCCAGGGTCCCACTCGAGCGAAGATTGAAAAGTACCGCGCGGAAGCTCGCGGCAAACTGAAATCTGATCCGCAGGTTGAAGTCGCGAAGTCACTTTATCGTGAAGGTCTTGTTGCCTACAAAGCTGGTGATTCTTCGACAGCACTCGCAAAGTTCGAGGAAGCAATCAAAGGCAACACCGAAGACCCTCGCGTGTATTACTTTCGTGGTATTACACTGGCAGGCATGGGGCGGATGGACGAAGCTAAACTGGCATTCAGTGACGGATTGACACGTGAGAAGTCTGCAAAGGACATCCAGCTGGTCAATCTTGCACTCGCAGATGTCCAGGGTGGAATTCGGCAGGTTATTGAAGAACAAACAACTGTCGAAATCAACGGCGAACTTGTGTCTCGCCAGGCCGCGCATCGAGCAATCAAACGTCTGTCGTCGATGTCGCAGGAAGAGCGTATTGCCGAAGCCAAGGCGGCCGCTGCGCGTGAAACGGAAATGCAACAGGCAAACGCGGCCGCTCGCCAGAAAAAAGCCGCAGAGGCAATTCTGGCTGAAAATAAAGCTAAGATGGAAGCCGAAGCGCGGTTAAAGGTTCCAGCAAAGCCAGCCACTGATTTGCTTGCCGCAGCCGATGCACCTGCAGACGCGCCGAGGACCAATCCTGTCCCTATGGCTGAAGCTCCTGATAAATCGGGCTCGAGCAATCCGTTTCTTGGCGGCAAAGCCGAACTTCCTGGTGCAACTGCAGGCCGGGCGAATGCTGGGCCAATCGACACGTCGTATCTGCCTGCGAACGCGGACTTTGTCGTCTACGTCCGCCCCGCTGATATCCTTGCCAGTGGATTTATCGCACCGATGAAAGGCACACCGGGATTCGAAAAAGGCATGACCGATATGGTGGCTCAGATTGGTTTCGATGCCAACGACATTGATTCCGTAACATCTGGCGTCAGCAATTTCATTGGCGGCATGATGCAGATGGGGATGATGGCTGCTGGCGGTGGAGACCCGGCAACTATGGCGCAAAGCGTGTTTGGTGGTGCCAATTCAGTCAGCGTAATGCGAACGAACACAGATATTGAACTCGACACCATTGTCGCTGCCAGCAAAGGCGTGGAAGCTTCGTTCGAAAATAAGACCTACTACTTGATCGAGAGTCAGCAGCCAGACCAGCCGCAGGCTGCCCTTTATCAGGTCGATTCCCGTACCTTTATTGTGGGTGCTGATAAGGCCATTCAGGCAGTGATCACCAACGGGGCTGGTGAAGCAATGAACGAACAATTCAGCTTTGTTTCCAATGGCAGCCCGTTTGTCATGGCTTTTGCGGGTCCATTGTTGCCTGCGATGAGCGACTCTATTCCAGCAGAAGCTCCGCAAGGTTCGCCACCATTTGCCGGGAAAATTCTTGACGCTGTGCGGGGGAAAATCAGCGGGGCTGCGATTGTGATGGATCTCGGCAGTAACCTGGATCTGAAAATTGTTGTGAATCTGACGGAGACGGAGGCGGCGACCGATGTTCAAGGGCCATTAGATGAAGCGGCTGGTACTGCAAAGCAGGCGTTTCCGTTTCTCTCGGCAAGCCTTCCGCAACCTCTGCAAGCTCCTGTCCAGCAAATGGTTGACAGTCTTAAGGCGTCACATAGTGGAACCGCCGTGACGATTTCAGCCAGAATACCGGGCCAGATCGTGAAGATCATTCAAGACAACCCGACGATGTTTCAGGGCATGATGCCAGCTGGCCCACCGGGCTTTCCGGGGGGGCAAGGCGAACCTCCACGACCATTGCCCGTGCCTCCGACAGAAGTTCCGCAACCTTAAGATCGACAGGGTTTCTTGCCCGCACAACTAACCGCGCAAGAAAATGGGCACCGGTATGATACCGGTGCCGCGAGGGGACGCATCAAATTGAACAAGAAAGGAGGGAGAGGAGAGGAGAGAGGGGGAGAGGATTCATTGAATGCAGCCGGGGAGACGGCACTCTGTTTCACCGTAGTCGCCGCGATGGCAACTATCGTTCGCGAACTGAATCAGCCATCGAGATTGAGGGCTTTGACAGTTGGCTTTGAGAAATGCTTTTTTCGCTGGTCTTCCGGGTAGCTCGCCAGCCGGTTGACTTACTGTCCGAAGTCGTTTCTGTGACCGAAGTCACTGATGTTCGGCGATTTCCTGTCGGCACGATTGCTTTATGCGAATCACGACGGGCCGATGGAAAAAGATCCGGCTCTTCATTGTCTTTGGCTGGTGTTTCGTGTGACGCACCGTCTGCGGGAGTCGATGAGCTGTTGCGGTCGTAAGGCTTGTTTGGTTCAAAATTCTGCTTGGTGGCAGAGCGGGACGATCCGCCACCGATCGGATCGGTTGATGGTCGCAGAGCTTGCTGAGTTGCACCGCTTTCGATCACGGGATAGCCGAAGGCCATCTGTGAATAACCACCGTATCCTCCGAAGGCCATGGAAGTCCCGATTGGAACGGTCTGCATGACTGTTTGTGGTCGCATGACAGTCACTTCCTGCTTTCGCATCACAATTTTCTGGACGGCGACCTGCTGTCTCTGCACTTCCGCCACCATCTTCGTTTCCTGCACGCTGACACGTTTGGTCCCCTGCACCGCGACCTGACGGACCGTCGGTACATTGCATGTCATCATGCTTGGAACATATTGACGTGATGTCGTGTAGTTGGGCACAAAGGCTGTCCTCATGGAGTAGCCCGTGCGATTCATCCAGCCGATCACACCTGGTCGCGGATCAACCTGGCATGGGGCACACTTCGCGACAGGATGATAATTGGTTATCCAGCGACCCATATCACGATTTACAGTCTTGTTCTCAACGACGTTTTGATACGTCACTGTTGGAACGTCAATTTCCTTAGTCGTTGTCACGGGCCGCATGACAGTGATGGGGCGCTCCTCCATCACGATTTCGGTTTGAGGCACTTCGACAGTCTGCTTCACCTGTGCATAAGTGGTCACTGGCACCGTTTGGTAGCAAGTGGCCTGCATTGGCTGAATCGGCGTGCAACAACCGGCAGCCGTAATCGGAGCTGCCATTGACATTGATCGTGGACCGCAATTATTGCAGCCACCTCCGAATAACTGAGCCCTTGCGACTCCGCTTTGCAGTGTAAACGCCAACGCTCCAAGCGCGGCACTAAGGGCAATTCTTCTGGACAGCATGTGCTTCTTCCCTGAAGACTGGGTCACAAGCCTGCACACAGTTTGACAAGAAACCGTAAGCAGGCAGATAAGACGGGTTTGGGCGTCAGCATTTCAGAACCATTGACTTCAGTGCGGCTGAAGATGAACAGTGTTGAATCTGAAACCCCTGAGGTGAGACAGGAGGTTCGATTGTTGTTCTGCCGGAAAGCAGATCAGAAAACCGAACACGAGGAACAGCAGAAATTGGAAAGGAGTCGCAACAGTCTGGCTGAATCTGCCGGGATACCTGCTGCGTGTGAGGGGTGATTTATCCCAACTGAAAATTTGGGTCAAGACCTCTTAAAGTTTTGATTGCATTTCTTCGACGACTCTGCACGGTGATGCCTCGAACAGCGTAAAACACAGGTATGGAGCGGCAGTTTTCGCCGATTCCATTGAATAACGGCATGTCTTGCCGCAGTTGCCTTAAACAGATCGCCTCTGTTCATTGCCCAGCGGCAAAGACCGACGTCTATTTCTTTCCAAGTGCACGCTGTTGCCGAAAAAATTCCTGGAGAATTGCGCGACAATCTTCCTGCATCACACCGCCCATCACCGCAGACTGGTGATTCAAACGGATGTCTGATGTCAGACTAAACAGCGTATGACAGGCTCCCGCTTTGGGGTCTGTCGCGCCATAAACGACGCGTGGAATTCGGGCCTGCACGATCGCCCCGGCACACATCGGACACGGCTCAAGTGTGACGTACAGCGTACAATCCAGCAGTCTCCATGATTTCAAAACTTCCGCAGCCTGAGTGATTGCGATCATTTCTGCATGCGCTGTGGGGTCGTTCAGCATCTCACGTTGATTGCAGGCTTCAGCAATAATTCTCTCGTTGTGAACGATCACCGCACCGACAGGAACTTCTCCCTGATCAAACGCAAGCACGGCCTGATCAAGTGCCTTCTTCATCCAGAAATCGTGCGGAGTAAATGGATGAGCGAGTCGATCGTCTGACACCGCAGGCGTTCCCTGGAAAAATTGAAATCTAAATCTGCAATTTTGTAAAAGTTGCAACGGGAAAGCATTGTAAGAAATTCAAAAGCATCCGACGAATCATACAAGTTCTGAGTAGTGAAGCGCGCCACAGGAGAATTCTCGATTATCCGTAACATGCACAGTGGCAATCGGTTGCGATATTTTTACGGTAGCAAATTCGTGCCGATGCCCTGATCCTCTGTCATCGAATGGCACGGTCATTGCTTAAAGGTGCTGTCGAGAGAGAGACTGGACTCGGAGTGAGATCCTTGAGTCCAACCGCTGCCCTGAGAGCGCAGCACACTGCCGTGAGAAAGCAGTGACGAGAGAGACGATGGCTCGCCTGAGAAACGAGCCCCGTGTATTTGAACGAGTGCCTGAGAAACCTCGTTCCTGAAGAAGGCCATCGGATTGTTTGAATCCGATCGGCCTTTTTTCATGCGCTTGGTCTCATGCTGATCGGCATTGCTGCTGGCACTACAGAAAATCTGAAATGATCGTATCCGCGATCAACAAACCTTCAGTCGTCAATGAAACAAAATCTGATTGACGCTCAAGGAACCCACTGTCGATGTGCTGCTGCAGAGCGTCGCCGGCGAGTTCTGTGAAACTCAAGCCAAATCGTCTTTCGAACTCGCCGACATGCAGGCCTTTTCGCATCCGCAACGCCAGCATAATGGCTTCGCGGGCTTTTTCTTCGTTGGATAGTTCTTCACAGTCCTCTACGGCCGCTTCGCTTTGCTGCCATGATTTCAGCCAACGCACGACGCTGCGAGTATTCGTGCGTCGGACGCCATTGAGATAGCTCGCCGCGCCGGGGCCGAATGCGAAGTATTCATCCGCCTTCCAGTAGACCATGTTGTGGCGACATTCAAAACCCGGCTGAGCAAAATTCGAAACTTCATAATGCTGCATCCCGCCTGCTGAAAGATGTGCGATGGCATCAAGGTACATCATTCGTTCAAGTTCATCGGGAGTTCGTTTCAGTTGTCCATGTTGTTCGCGACGAAAGAATGGCGTATCTTTTTCAAAAGTCAGGCCGTACGTTGAGATATGTCTTAC
>JANOZG010000820.1:0-1901 GCA_031429275.1 Planctomycetota bacterium | reverse complement strand
ATGAGCTGCTGCGATCTGTGTCCAGATCTGAGTCAAATGGCTGCGACGAGAATTGTGAGTGCAGACAAACGTCAGCATCGCATCCTGTCCCTTCGCGATGCGTTCACCCACGTAAACGGCAAGCTGCTGAAGTTCCGCTTTCCGCTCGTCGGAAATCTGATCGAACTCCTGCGAACGTTTTGAAACGTACGATGCAATGTCCGGATAGAGTCGACTTGATGTGGTCTGGACTGGTTCAGTCATGGATTTCTACCTTCTGTATGGCTTGCCTAAGAAGAGTGGCGTGCGTTCAACTGATGAATCACACCGTCTTCCATTTCGTAGATTGTATCAAACACTTCCAGAGTTCGCTGGTCATGAGTCACCACAATGACTCCGGCGCCGTGTTCGCGGGCGACGTTTCGGAAGAGTTCCATGACCTGACGGCCTCGATGGCTGTCCAAAGCCGCCGTGGGTTCGTCGGCGAGGATCACGCTGGGATGATTCGCGAGGGCACGCGCCACGGCGACTCGCTGCTGCTGGCCTCCGGAAAGCATCGCGGTGCTGTGATCCAGGCGGTCGCCAACTCCCAGTTCATCCAGAAGTTCAGCCGCGCGAGTCCGAGCAGCTCGGCTGGTCATGCCGTTAAGTTCCATCGCAATCTGCACGTTCTCAATGGCACTCAGGAAGGGAATCAAGTTGGACCTCTGAAACACATACACATGATGATGGCGGCGATGATGGTCAGCAGAACGCGAAACATCCCGAGCTGCCGTTTGGCTTTGTCGACCATTCCCTGAATGAGCAGTTCTTCCTGCCCGTCTCGACTGAAGACAGACACATCGCCCCAGGAAGAAATGATCTTCTCAATCTGCTGCTGGTCTGCTCCGGGAGCGACTTTGGCAATGACGGCGCTCAATGGCGGCGGTGTGACGCCCGGCAGTTCGGGAGTTGGCCGCGCCAGTTGCTCTGTGAGCGACGGCTGACTCAGAAACAGTTCGTTCTCCTGTCCGCGCGAATCACGAGCCGCTCGTTCCTGGCGTACGGATTCGCCCGAGCTGTCGAACTGAATGGCCTGAGAATCCCAGATCGTGGTGAAGGCCATCTCGTCGCCTGCTGAACTTACCGTGCCGGACGTGATGCCAACGACGGTATACGTTTCTTTGCCGAGCGGAATGCGTTCGCCCAGTTGCAGCCCGAGCGTCTTGTCGGCAACGATCTCAAAATGATTCTGCCGGAGGGCTCGACCGACAACAAGAGGCAACCATTCGCCTTTATCCACCGGCCAGCTCAAACCCAACACCGACATTCGCATCGGCTTGCCTTTGTGCTGCCGCTGAATGGTGTGGTACACGAATTCGCGGGAAGACTGAATCCCGGGGACGGCTTCGATGCTATACACCAGCGACTTTGGCACGCGAGACACTTCCGCAAAGGGACCTCTCGTATCTTTCTGGACGATCCACAAGTCTGCGTCGATGCGATTGATCAGCAACGTCGCGTCTTCCAGCAGTCCGCGATAAATCCCGGCCATCCCCATGACGATCATCAGCAACATTCCGATGCCCAGCACGGTCAGAATGAAACGGCCGAGATTGTGCCTGATATCTTTGATGGCGAGGTTCATCGAATGACAATCCTCGTGCCTTCGATACTCGTCGCAGCCGCTTCCGATGGCAGGCCAGCGTGCTTTCTGCAACGAGTTCCTGTTGTTTCGCTTCCAGAAGTGCCGCATCTGCACGGGCGACTCCGGCCAGAGCGACGTCCATCTGTTCACGTGCTTTATCCAGATCTGTCGCACTGGCGGCGTTGGATTTGATCAGCATTGCGACTCGTTCATGATTCTGTTCAGCCTGCTTAAGAATAGCCTGAGCCTGGTTCTGATCGGCTTCGAATCGATTTAATCCCGCTTTCGCTGCAGC
>JANOZG010000819.1:0-21118 GCA_031429275.1 Planctomycetota bacterium | reverse complement strand
CGCGGCGGCGGTGAGCGGCTTTTCAACGGCCATCGTGAGTGCAGCTCGGGCGAAAATGTTCAATCCCTGGTCGCCTAGTTTTCCCAGCAGGGGTATGCGACAGAGCGAAATTCGAAAAGGAATCGCCTGACTATGAAACGCTCCTGTATTCATCAATACGAATCGTTGAAACCGATCAGCAAGGCGGCCTGCGCAGCCCATGCCAATCGCGCCTCCCCAGTCGTGGCCGAAGAGACTGATGCGTTGCAGATCCAGAAGCTTGACGAGCGATGCCAGTCGCTGAATATGCTGATTCAGCGTATAAACATTTCGGTCCTGAGGCTTCTCAGAAAAACCACATCCCAGGTGATCGACAGCGATCACACGATGGTCGCGACTTAAATCTTTGACCAGTCTCCGCCAGGCAAAACTCCAGGTGGGATTGCCATGCACCATCAAAAGAACAGTTCCCTGTCCTTCGTCGATGTAGTGCTGCACATGACCATCGACTTCAAACCAGTGCGAAGTAAACGGATACTCGTCCGAAAATCCTTCCCGTCGTTCAGCGCGTTTTCTTAATTCCGGATCGATTTGTTCCGGTGTGAGCAGACGAGCAATTGGGTCGGATGAAGACATGATTGGACAGGTAAGGTATCAAAGTAGGTCCAGCCTGCCGGGCTGGACTTTCGCCGCAAGGCGAACCGATGAGCGAGCATTCGCTCGACGATGACAATTTGCACTAGCAGCAACCTGTGTCTGGTCGCAGGTCGCGACGAGTCGCGAAGGCCTTTCCGCCAGAAAGGACCTACTCCCAAACACCGGTCTCAATAGCGTTGCCGGAGGTTATGTCGTCAACCGTCTCGATTCCAGTATCATCGCCGTTCAGACGTTACAACGTCTCGAAGCTGATACACGGCGGATCGAATCTGTTCCTCCGAATGGTCACAGCACATCGACATTCGCAATCTTGATGTTCCTGCGGCCACCGTCGGCGGACGCACGGCGGGGACAAAGACCCCATGGGCGACCATCTTGCGACTGACTCGAACGGCCAGTTCATCATCACGCAGAAGCACAGCGATGATCGGACTTTCGAAAGGTGCGGTGACGACTTCGAGTTCATTTTCCAAAAGCAATTGACGAGCGAAACGGGATCGCTGGCCAAGTCGCAAACGTCGCTCCGGTTCATTTGATATCACGTGCAATGCCGCGATCGCTGCAGCGCAGACTGCGGGAGGCAGAGCGGTTGAGAAAAACTGGCTGCGAGCTGAGTTCCACAACCATTCGCAAAGTGTTCCAGAACCGGCAACAAAGCCACCAAGGCCGCCAATGGCTTTGCTCAGAGTGCCAATCTTTACGGAAATGCGATGGCCAACATTCTGCAATTCACACACTCCGCGACCTGTTGCACCAAACACGCCCGTCCCATGCGCTTCATCGATGATCATCGTGGCGTTGAAGCGTTCGGCGATGTCACATAAGTTCGGCAAATCTGCCAGTGTTCCGTCCATGCTGAAGACTGTGTCAGACACGATGAATATCGCATCGTAGTCACCGCGGCGGCGTTCGATCGATTCAACCAGCCGTTCCGGTTCGGTTCGATCGTAAACAAAAAACTTCCCCGCACTCGCGCGGCAGCCGTCGATCAGGCTGGCGTGATTTTCGCGATCACAGAATACGGCATCTTTGGTTCCAATCAGCGATGTCAGTGATCCGGTATTTGCCGCAAAGCCAGAAGGAAACAAGATGGCTGATTCCGTGGATTCAAACTCCGCCAGATCTTCTTCCAGACGCACATGATGCGGCGATCGCCCTGCAATCAGGATGCTGGCACCCGCACCAACCTGTTTTGCAGCCATTTCGGCAAAGGCCGCGACAATATCGGGATGGCGAGTGAGGCCAAGGTAGTCGTTCGTGGCGAAACTCAGGCAGTGTTGGCCATCGACGACGCATTCTGTCGTGCTGATTGCTTCCACGCACCGTCGAGATCGCCGCTGATCGATAGATTCAAGATTCGTCAACGAATTCAAAAGACGAAGATCAAAGGTGTCGTGTGGCATTGGACAGACCGCTTATTCAGGACCTCGCAGATGCTGCACCCACGCAGGCGGAGTATTCAGCCAAATATTGTCGCGGCGGATTCGACATCGATCACAGTGCTTCTGCATCGTGTCGTCAATGGCTGTGATACGAATGCGCTCTGCGCCGCGCGTGACCACTTTGCGAATCGGCCGCACGTACATATATTCAAAATAACTCAGCACACCACTGGGCTTAAGCAGACGAAAATAGGTCTCGGCGATCGATGTGACCAAATCGGCCGGAAAATTATTCAGTGGCAATCCGGAGATGACAAAGTCATATGGTTCAGTCGTTTGAAATTTCTGAATAGGAAGCTGATGGATGTTCGACTGAGCTTTCACGGCCGTCCATTCAGGTTCTGACTCAAATCGCTCGCCCAGAATGCGCACGAATTCTTCATTCAGCTCGACAAGATCAAACACATCGTTAGGGCGAAGAAGCTGGACGATGCTGTTCGTGACAGGCCCGGTGCCGGGCCCGATTTCAAGAACTCGAACGGGTGTTGCAGGATCACGGGCTGCAAGATAGCTGGTCATCGACCGAGCCAGAAACCGGCTGCTGGGAGCAATTGCTCCGGTTGTTTCAAACCGCTTATGAAACTGGCGGAAGAATGCAACCTGATTCTTCAACGCCGAAAGCATGGTGCGGTTGAACCTTTCACTGGTCCCTGCCTGAGTCGAACCATCCCTGTCGTCAGGGTCAACAAAACAAAAACCGCCAACAAAACAAAAAAAACTGCGAGAGGGGGGAGTTGAACCCCCACGCCGTTTAAGGCACAGGATCCTAAATCCAGCGCGTCTGCCAATTTCGCCACTCTCGCGTTTTTCACCGACTGCCAATTTAGAAACCCGGGACATCGAAAGATCGATTGCTCGGGTCCCCCCAAATCGACACCACTTGTGCTGGACGCGAATCGTGTCATGTTCACCGCCCGTTTTCAACTCCCGAGGGTGTCGCTCTTCAGGTTTCGCAAGGACAGGTTTGGCTGCAAGCGGTCCACGCGAAGCGACCCCAGAAGAGCTTGCTGTGAACGCTGCAACCGGTATTTTCGGAATAAACGGCACGCGGAAAGTGATGCTGAATTGCATCGAGCCCGAATGTTGCAATGTCGCATCCTGATTTCTGATGCAAAAACATCCCGCTGTTTGCCCACGTGCATAAATTCAGACCTAGCTTCAGTAGAGGAAACATAGGTGTTTCCGTGAGCGACAGAAGTTCTGTTGCTCCGCGATGCGACCCCGTAGTGGAAACTGTTGTGATTCTCCCCCCAAATCAACAAGACATGCTTCCGGAGCTTTCGGGATTGAATATCCGGCGTGGCAATTTCAGAACCGCCCATGCATCGATTTTGGTTGTTGATCGCGATTCGGATCGCTGCGCGGCTTTGTCGCGGTTGCTGGGTGAGAACGATTACCGGGTTCATACTGCTGATTCCGAGATGATATTGAGCAAGTTGCGGCAGGCTCTTCCGGATGTCGTAATCCTCAACACCTCACAGTTGATTCAGGAAACAATCAGCTTGCTGCGGGAAATTCGTCAGCACTACTCGGAATCGTTGTTGCCTGTAATCGTGAATTTCACTGACCCGGACGGCATACCGGATGCGGGCGTATTTCGCGAAGGTGCGAACGATTTTCTACACGGCTCGTTCAACGACCATATTCTTTTGGCACGTGTCTCACGGCAGTTGAGACACAAACATGCACAGACGGAACTCCAGCACAGTCAACAACGTTATTCACTTGCGGCTCAGGGTGCGCAGATTGGGTTGTGGGATCTGGACTTTGTGCGAGAGCAGATCTTCGTTTCGTCTCGCTGGAAGGAGTTGCTTGGATTCGCGGACGACGAACTGGAATCCACATTGTCAATGTGGTGCGATCGAATGCACCCGGACGATCGCGACAGTCTTGTCGAAGCGATCAACAGCGCGGTCTCTTTGGAAGGTGGCCGGTTCGACTGTGAGCTCCGCATGCGACACCGTGACGATTCGTATCGCTGGATGCTGTGCAGCGGTGTGACGCAATCAGATTCGCTGGGAAATATTCTTCGATTAGCGGGTTCGCTGGCCGATGTCACGGAAGGCAAGGTGCGTGATGTGCTCACCGGACTCCCAAACCGACTGCTGTTTGAAGAACAGCTGCAGAAGATCATCAGCCTTGATCAGCAAAAGTACGGCCTAAGCGCGGTTTTGTTTCTTGACCTTGATGATTTCAAACGCATTAACGACACGCTTGGACATGACGCTGGCGACCTTCTCCTGTGCAGCGTGGCTCGCCGGTTAGAAGGCTGTTTGCGCGAATCAGACGTCATCGCGCGGCAGAAATCCGGATGGTCGATCGCTCGCCATGGCGGCGACGAATTTACCATTCTGTTGCATCAGCTGCACTTACGCACAGATGCAGAACATGTCGCAGAACGAGTTATTATCGCATTGGCTGAACCATTTCTGATCGGAGCGCGCGACGTACAGATAGGTGTCAGTGTGGGAATTGCCTATGGAGGAATTCAAGGTAAAACACCCGCTGATGCCATCAGAGAAGCTGACACGGCGATGTACTACGCAAAGACTGGCGGTCGGGGTCGATATTGCGTCTTTGACCCCGAAATGCTGGCTGGTGCGACGGCGAAACTGGCCCTGGAAGATGACTTGCGGCAGGCAATTCGCAGCCATGAATTCTTTTTGGTCTATCAGCCTATTGTTCGTCTTTCGTCCGGTCGAATCGAAGGCTTTGAGGCGTTGTGTCGCTGGAAGCATCCGCGTGGTGAAAAGGTGGGCCCAAACGTGTTCGTTCCACTGATCGAGTCGTTGGGACTTACCAGTCGACTTGGGCGTGCGATCTTTGAGGAAGCGTGCGAAGAAGTACTGAAGTGGAACGATCTGGCTGTCGGCGGCCCAAGCATCAGTGTTACAGTCAATTGCTCCTCAGAAGAATTCAGTCAGCCGAGCTTTAAAAATGACCTGCTGCTCACCATGACGAGTGTGGGTATCGATCCACATACGTTGAAGCTGGA
This sequence comes from Planctomycetota bacterium, assembly GCA_031429275.1. Lineage (GTDB taxonomy): Bacteria > Planctomycetota > Planctomycetia > Planctomycetales > Planctomycetaceae > SXXK01. Next base: position 16,045 of record JANOZG010000819.1, on the reverse strand, counting down.
AATTAATGAAGCCGCGTTGCTGGGTAAGCCCGAGCAGACTCGTGCAGTCATGCATGAACTTCGTGATTTGGGTATCCGCATCGGGATCGATGACTTTGGGACGGGCTTTTCTTCACTATCGTTCCTGCATCGTATACCACTGGACTTGCTGAAGATTGATCAGTCTTTTGTTCACAGGATGCTCGACTGCAGTGAAACCCGGGATATCGTGCGGACGATTATTAATCTGGCTCAGAATCTGAATCTGGATGTCGTGGCCGAAGGTGTCGAATCCGCTGAACAGCGCGACCTGTTATACCAAATGGGCTGCTCTCACGCACAGGGTTACTTCTACGCCCAGCCTGTTCCGGGAATAGAAGTGCCCGAACTGCTCAGGGCCAATTTGAAGTCACAGTCCGTGCCCCCAAAGTTTCAAAGTGCCAATTCAGAATCTGTACGCATTGACACAAAGCTGAGGGAACTGGACGAACTCATGAACCAGCAGTGATCGCTGAGACCTTGAGTTCGTTTCGAATGCGATACATCGGAGCGACCTCGCGCGCTGTCTCCTGAGCCTGCTGCTTTTCAAACCACGAAGTCACCTGCCCGAACAGCTGTAGTTCGTTCTCGCAGATGTGAACTCGAATAGGTCTGAGCATCTGGCATTGAAGCCGACGTTCGAGCCGAATAGCGAGGAAAACTCCCTCGTGGGATCGATGCGTGTCAAGTTTTTCGAGAGCAGAGTTGGTCGTGAACTCAGGACAACGAAGCATGGCGAATCAGCATTCTTCAGAAGACACTAGTGCCATCGTCGTGATGATGAAAGGATCAACCGGTCTTCGGTGATCGACTGAGACGGACGACAAACCCTCACCGAATACTTCAAAGCCCCGCCAGTTGAGTCTGATGATTTAGACCCGGGTGAGAATTCCGTTCCGCAACTGACGGGGTCCTCATATGGCGATGGCAGTTTGCACATGACATAGCCAATCGAACGAAGCCAAGATTTGCCCCGTCAGCATCACGTGCGGCAGCCATGCGATCCATAAACTCAACAACAGCCAGAAAATCGGCTGTGTCCTGAACGAAACGAGGACTGGCCATTTGTTCCCAGACTTCCTTGTGACTCAGCTCGACCATCTGAACTGCCACTTCGTGCAACTGTTCGAAGTCGTCGCGGGAAACTGCTGCCAAGGCACCTTGTGCAGCAGCGAGTTTCTGCTTCATGAGTTCATCCATGGCAGCCTTTGAAGGTGGCGCTGCAATCTGATCCTGACTGGGTTCTACGAGATTTAATGAAGCCTCAGCGTTCATTGAATGAGTCAATGTAGCCAGCACGGCGATCGCTGCATACGTAAGCATGATCGCGACGATCGCTGACTGAAAACCGCGTACGGCTGGATATCGTGACATTGCAGACCTCCGTGATCACACCAAAATGTGCGGTGCGGATAAGCGTGGCTTACCCACGGAAGGATGATTGCACATCGCGTGCCGAGCGATTCCATTCAATGGAATCGTTGGAGATACAAGGCGTTTCAGAATTACAGTCCGCTTCCGATTGGTCCGGATTGGCAAAAATTCCGCCTTGCAAGGTGCAAAACTTACAATCTCGACGACATAACTGAGCCGTTCATAGGCAAAGGAGATGTGCCCGTACTCAATTGAGAGCGTGGCTGACGACTGTGCGGGTGTGCGAATCAAGCATTCGCGTGTGTGCGGCTTGTAGTCATGTGCCGATCAACTATGCCGCGCGGTGTTGCGGTTGGGATCCAGTTGACTTCGGCAGTATCGCCAGCAGCATCGTCACAGTTTTTGCAGTTGCTCCAACCTGAGATCTCACAACCTCCTGCGCCGTAAGCCCGAGTAGTTGTCTTTCGGCCCGATCTGTCACTAGACGCAAAAGCGCTGGCGTGAGCTCTTCCGGGCCATTCAACTGCTGACAGGCACTGGCGTCTTTAAAAGTTCTGACGACGTCGCGAAAATTCCATGTGTTGGGGCCAAACAGGACGGCTGCCCCAAACGCTGCGGGCTCGATCATGTTCTGGCCACCGCGGTTTCCGAAACTGCCTCCGACAAACGCGATGTCGGCAAGACCCCAACAGGCTGAGAGTTCACCAATGCTGTCCACTAAAATCACTGCGTCAGTTGTCGGCTGACTGGAAGATGGCAACTGTGATCGCCGCGTCAGGGCGATTCCTCCTCTCTGGACCAAACCAGCGACTTCATCGAATCGTTCGCGATGTCTCGGGATCAGAACCAGCCGCAACGATGGGAATTGCCTGCGACATTCGAGCCACGACTGAATCGCCAGTTGCTCTTCGGGCTCCTGAGTGCTGCCAGCCATGAAGATGGTCTCAGCCGACGACAGTCCGAGCAGTTCTCTCATACGATCGGTGGCAGGATTGTTGCGATCGGTTGCAACTCCATCAAACTTGATCGAACCTGAAACGTGCAGATGGTCGGGGGAAACTCCCAGCGACCGCAGTCGATCAGCATTCGCCTGTGACTGAGCGGCCACCAATGTCAGCCTGCCGAACAAAGGTGCCATCAGCTTGCGAATACGCGAATAGCCGCGATGGCTGCGTTCGCTCATTCGTGCGTTGATGACTGCTACCGGAATTTGACGTCGCTGACACTCTGCCAGAAAATTCGGCCACAGTTCCAGTTCCATCAGCACCACCAGACATGGTCGCACGGATTGCACGGCTTTTGCGACGGCCCATGAGAAGTCCAGTGGGAACCATGTGACGTGGCAATCCGGGAAACGCTTAATGGCAAGTTCAAAGCCAGTGTCGGTCGACGTCGAAACAACGATGTTAAACCGATCTGACGTTTGACGTCGAAATTCATCGACGACTTTTTGCAGTTGAATGACTTCACCGACGCTGACGGCATGAAACCAGACAACTTCTCGCCCATCATTGACCGATGGAAGTCGCCCGAACAGCTTCTCCGCAATACCTTTGCGATATCGACCGTGGCGCAGAACTCTCCATGCGATGAACGGTGACAGTGCCGTTAACAGCAACAGATAAACAGTATTCAGCAGCCATCGCATGGTGGTCAATGGTTGAATGGTAAATGGTTAGTAGAGTCGTCAATGCTAAACGGCATCTGCAGTTCTGTGACCACTATTCTACCATTTACCATTCACTGTTTACGGATGACTACTTCCCGCAACACTTCTTATATTTTTTGCCGCTGCCGCAAGGACAATCGTCATTGCGTCCCACGCGCGGAGCATCGTTGACGATCGGGGCGATCGTTTTTCCTTCTTCACCAGGCTCTGGAGCGTTGGTTTGAAGCTGGTCGACTTTGTTTTCTGTGGGCAGAGGAGCAGCGACATCGTGCTCAGTTGCCGTGATACGCCAAAGTGAACCGACAAATGCCGGGCTTTCATGTTCAATTCGAAAGACCGCCTGAGTCACCTGTTCGGCGATACGATCCCACATCGCCAGGAATGCTCGACGACCTTCGCGTTTGTATTCTGTGCGAGGATCTTTCTGGGCGTATCCGACAAAGCCGATGCCTTGCTTAAGATGGCCCATGAAGTACAGGTGATCTTTCCATGCGGTGTCGAGGAACTCCAGCAACACAGATCGTTCGGTCTGGCGCATTTCCGGTCGGAAGACCTGTTCAATTCCCTGCAGAAGTTCGATCCGAACCTGCGAAGGATTCATCTTCTTCAAGCTGGCCTCGTTCAGGCTGAGACCATGTTCTGAATCCACCCATTTGGTCAGTTCATGCATCTGCTGCTCACTGATTAGATTAGTTTCTTCGGAATCAGGGCCAAGGATTTCATTCAATCGAGCTTCAACCTTTTCCACATCCGGACGGCGTGCCAGAAACTTTCGGCTGGCAGCCACGAGTGTTTCGTAAATCTGAGCTGATTGAAGTTCGGAGAATTGCTCGGGTACAAATTCCGTGCGGAAGCGAGTGTTGGCCCAGCGAGCAAGTTTTTCGCGGTTGAAGCGTTCGTTTTCTTTGCCGTCTCCAGACAGAAAATTGTGCATTCCAACTGAGACCGGGAATGTGATTTCTTTTTCGTCATAACGAGCACGCACGCGTTCCTGCAGCAGCTTGACGATTTCTGGTTTTTCTTTTCCAATCAACTCTTCTGCCTTGATACCCAGCAGGAAGTTAAAATTCGCCCACCCAGCCAGTGACTTGTACGGGAATTGTGGATCAAGGAAATCGTTGAGCGGAGCGTAGTCTCGCCGTGCCATGCCTTCCTTTGCCATTGCCAAAAGCGCCGGACCCAAAGCTTCACGGTCATATTTGCGAAGATCCTTATCCTGCAATGACAAACCGAAGTAGCGATTTGCCCATTTGGTCAACGCCATCCAGTTCCAGTCGAGCTTACTGTCGGCATCTTCGGGCAGATCGACATCAATCTGTTCATAGATCAGGACTTCGCCCTGACGTTCACCTTCATCACGAAGGAACTGCTCCAGTTCGGGTCGGGCAAGATCGCGAACGTCAGATGGTTCAATTTCCAGATTCAGATTCTGGGTGACCCAACCGACAATCGTTTCCCAGCGATAATCTTTCGCGAGGAACTGACCGGCCCAGCGTTCAATTTCGTCATTGATCATACCCAGCAGCAGATTACGACAGTCAACGCCGTCCAGAATCTTCTGACGATACGAATACGTGCGTTTGCGCTGCTCGTCCATCACTTCGTCATATTCCAGCAGATTCTTACGCTGGTCGAAGTGCTGTTCTTCGCGCTTTTTCTGAGCGCCTTCGATACGACGGGTCACCATCGAACTGACGATTGGTTCGCCTTCTTTCAAACCGGCCCACTGCATGATGCGTTTCACGGCATCACCGGCAAACAGACGCATCAGCTTGTCGTCGAGCGAAATAAAGAAGCGGCTGGAACCAGGGTCGCCCTGTCGTCCCGCTCGTCCTCGCAACTGCAGGTCAATGCGACGTGAGTCATGCCGTTCTGTACCAACAACGTGCAAACCGCCAATTTCCATCACGGCCTTTGATTCGGCCACCATACCTTCACGTTCTGCGATCTTCTTTGTGAGCTGATCCCATTCGGACTTCGGTACATCCAGTCGAGACGAATACGTCGCTTTGAGTTCTTCCCAGGCAGCGTGTTCAGGATTGCCGCCAAGGATAATGTCGGTACCGCGGCCCGCCATGTTGGTTGCAATTGTCACTCCGCCTTTGCGACCAGCCTGAGCGACAATTTCCGCTTCACGTTCGTGGAACTTTGCATTCAGCACGTTGTGAGGAATACCTTTGCGAACCAGCCGGTGGCTCAGCATTTCTGAAAGTTCAATGGATGTCGTGCCGACCAGCACCGGCCGACCGCTTCCATGAACTTCGATAATCTCCTGAATGACGGCGTCCCATTTTTCTTTTTCCGTGCCGTAGATGTTGTCAGGAAAATTGATGCGCTGCATCGGACGGTTGGTGGGAATCGCCACAACGTCCAGTTCATAAATCTTGAGGAACTCTTCTGATTCGGTCATCGCCGTACCGGTCATCCCGGCCAGCTTTTTATACAACTTGAAGAAGTTTTGCAGAGTAATCGTGGCCAGAGTCTGCGACTCTTCCTTGATCTTCACGCCTTCTTTCGCTTCAACGGCCTGATGCAGCCCGTCGCTCCACTGACGCCCTTCCATTTTGCGTCCGGTGTTTTCATCGACAATGACCACTTCACCCTTTTCAACCACGTAATTGACGTCGCGTTTGTAGAGGAAATGGGCTTTCAGAGCATTGTCCAGCAGATGCGGCCATTCCATGTTGCCAGCCGTATAGAAACTTTCCACGCCTGCCAGCTGCTCAGCGCGACGAACGCCTTCTTCTGTCAGATGACATGTATGCTCTTTTTCTTTGACTTCGAAATCGACGTCTCTCTTCAGCTGCCGCGCGATGGCATCCGCACGCGGGTATTTTTCAAGGTTGTCGTGCGCAGGTCCGGAAATGATGAGCGGCGTTCGAGCTTCGTCGATCAGGATGTTGTCGATTTCGTCAACGATCGCGTAATCGAGTGGTCCCTGAACCTGCTCTTCTCGGCGTGTCTTCATGTTGTCACGAAGATAGTCGAAACCAAACTGATTGCTGGTACCGTAGGTAATGTCGCAGGCGTAGTGAACCTGTCGCTGAGCTGAACCCATGTTCGACTGAATCGCACCAACGGTGAGTCCCAGATTCAGATGGATCGGGCCCATCCATTCCATATCGCGCTGAGCCAGATAATCATTGACAGTGACAACGTGAACTTTTCCAACCAGCGCGTTCAGGAACGCGGGCAGCGATGACACGAGGGTCTTGCCTTCGCCCGTCACCATTTCCGAAATCATGCCTTTGTGCAGAATGTACCCGCCGATCATCTGCACTTCGTAGTGACGCATTTTCAGAAAGCGGCGACTCGATTCCCGGACAGCGGCAAATGCTTCCGGAAGCAAATCCTCCAGCGTTTCACCTTTGAGCAGCCGCGCGCGGAAACGCGATGCTGTTTGTTTCAATTCATCGTCAGACAGCTTTTGCCATTCAGGTTCCAGCGCATTGATGCGGTCCAGCATCGAACCTGGAACGATTGTGGTCTTCCCTTGTTTGTCGCGGACGAATCCCAAGCGCTTGATATGGCGCTCATTGGAGGAACCAAACAGCGTCGTGATGCCGCGTACCAGCTTCCCACTGGCGACTTCAAAGAAGTCGCCTACTTTTTCCAGAAACTCCATGTCGCGTGATCGTCCTGAGATTCTCGGTGATAGATCTTTGATCCGGGGTTGAGACGGCGTTCTGCCACTTCGGCAGAACGATCTTCTCGGATCGAAATATGGCCGTTTTGTCGTAAGTTAAAGGCTGGCAAGTGTATTGGATCAGACAAAGCACGGTCAATGCCGGGTCTGCGCAAGGAAAAACTCTGGTTTGGTTGTCCAGGTCGGCAGGAAAAGGCATTTTGGGTAGACAAGGCAATTGCCATGCCAGTAAGTGTTCTTTCAAGGTCAAAATCGATACTTATGGTGAGCGCGGGACAAATCGACATTGGTGAGCGGCTGGGCGACATCCCTACGTGGATGACACATCGCGACACGGAGGGCTGATGCCCAACCGCTCGCCGTTACTTCGCTCGCTCTACTTCTTTATGCCTGTAAATCAGCGAACACGATTTGCCGCCAATTGGTACACATCCAGTGTTCTTGCCAGCATGGTGGATTTCTCGAACGGATTCGCGCCGGGAATCGGGCGTGGTACCTGCTGGAGAATCGACGTGACAGCGTCTGTCAGGGCTTCGAGGTTTCCCGATTCCACCGCGCCAACGGGCAATTGAGCCGCCAGAATTTCCGCGACACCGCCATGGTCGTAGCCGACGACCGGAGTTCCGATTGACAGTGCTTCCGCCACTGTGCGGCCAAAAGACTCCGGCGTCGATGACAGGGAGAGCACGATTGATGAAATTGCGTAGATCTCTTTCAAGTCGGAGCGATGTCCAGTAAATGTGACGTGATCGGATAACTTCAACGCAGCCGCCAGTGTTCTCAATTCATCTTCGTAAGCGGCTTTTCGTGGATCAGTGCCACCGACGACAAGGCCGTGAGCTGCAATGCCACGATCTCTTAAGCGGGCCAGCAGCCGCAGCAGGTCCTGATGTCCCTTCAGGCGAGAGACTCGTCCGGCAAGTGTCAGCAAGGGCTGATCCCTGGTCTTTGGGAACTGCTGAAAGAACTCGGCCTTCCATCTCTCATTCGGCTGGAACCCGCGAGGATACTCATGGCCGTCAATGCCGCGATGAATCAGGTGCAATTGTTTTTCAGGGACGAAGCTGTAGTTCTTTCGCACATATTCACGCACTATTTCTGAGACCACGATCACGTGTTCGCCGCGGCACATAATACTGCTGTAGCGTCCTGTGGAATGCAGTCCATGCAAAGTCGTAATTAAAGCCGGGCGTTTTGCTGCAGACAGACTCTTCCATGCCAGCCATGTGATCCATCCTGGCAGACGGGAATGGATATCCACGACATCGACGCGTTGATTGATCATCAACTTTCGCAGCCAGGACAAGTGTCTCAAAGTGAGCGGCGATTTCTTCCCAATGGCCCTTTGAAGATGTTCGCTGCCGTGATCAACGAGCTCCGCCACCATGCGACCTCCGCCGGAAACGACCAGTGATCGATGCCCAGCCGCGACGAGTGCTTCTGCAACTTCCAATACACCGCGTTCGACGCCCCCGCTTTCAAGTGCAGGCAGAACCTGAAGAACCGTGAGCTTGCGATTGGGCATGAAGTATTCTTGCGGTCTTAATCAGCAGATCGAGCGTGGCGGTATGGGTTTTCTGACTCATCGCACCCAGCGATCCGGCTGGACGAACAGAAGTCAGCGACAGTCGACATTGTCGTATTTCACAAGTCGGTCGTACACGCCAGTCACTTTATCGTGGATTGATTGTTGTTTTCTACCGCTCTGTGTTCGTCATGTAAAGTCCCCTAATAGCGACGACAGGTCGTGGCAAACCGCCGTTGGTCCAGATTTCTCGCTGGATTTTTCAATGCGGCTGGTTGAATAGAAGGCCATCGTGACACTGTTGCCACGGGCGTTGTAGAACAGATCGTTCGTGAATGCACGCATCATGATGAGGCCGCGACCACTGCTGAGCATCTCCATCGGATCCGGCGTCTGGTTGAGGATTCGCTGAGTGTCGAACCCGGCACCTTCGTCGGTAATCGTGATCCACAGTCCAAACTGGCAGACCAGTTTCTGGATTCTGACGACGCGCTCCATCCACGGCTTGCTTGACTGTCGTTCGTTGGCAAGATCCCAAAAAGCTGGCGATCCGTCCTCCTTGAGTTTCGAGGAGATTTCGAGGTTGCCGTGGTAGACTGCGTTTGCGAGTGCCTCTTCAACAGCCATGCAGATTTGCGGTGGCGTAAGTTGCAGTCTGACGTCGATTCCGACTTCGCGTCTAACCAGGAAATCACGAATCGGGCCGATCAGGTGACGTCGGGTCGGTGCCACAATCGATGTTAACCGAATGGCGGGCTCGTCGAGCCAGTAATCAATGTTGAAATCAGCCACGGCCAGCGGATCTTTGCAAGAGGAATTGTGGACGGAACTATCGACAGCCTTCTCGAATGTTATGAACATGGCTCCTCCGAGATTCGGATGTTATGACAAGACTCGCATTAACCCTACTACAGGATTTCCCGACCCCGGCGTTTTGCATGCAGGACATGGGTTAGAATTCCTGAATTCGTCAATGTTTCGCAAAGTACGCAAGGTTTGCGGGTTTTGCAGGTCGCATAAGCGGAAGGGATTTGTCAGGCTCTTGAATACCCGCCCCGGACCCGAAGCAATGAAATCCCTGCATGGGCGGCTGGAACCATCGACGACACTTCCTTTACGCAGTGATAACCAGTGGCATTGATTCAGCGCGAATTCGTAATCCACTTATTCCGCAAGTCTCTTCAGCACACTGTCAACTCGTTCATCAAACAGGCGTTGCCATTCCGGCGCGACGATGCATCGCAGTCTTCGCCCCCCTCACGGTTTAGCGTCTAACTCCTTCAGGTATTCCTCCAGTGGCGTGTTATCGATCTTGTCCAAAGTCTGGATCTCTCGCAGTTTGATGAGAGTTCTCTGCAGGAATGGCATGGAAGCATTGGATGTCTCTCAAAGGCCAGTTCTTGATGGTCTCCCAATTGCTCTGCAGTCGATCAGCGTTGTAGGCGAGTACGCAAACCAGTGAGTCACGTATTGGGGTCAAATCGATCACACCGCTGTTATCCAGGCCCAGATACGACTGAAGCGGGGCACCTCGCAGTGGTGAGAGATCTGTCAATGCCAGGCAGTTGTTGGCGTGCAAGTATTGAATTGGTTTACCCGCAATCGGAGAAAGATCGGAGACGCTGGAACTCCAAATGGTTAACGATGAAATCGGCAAATCACGCAAGGGTGAAAGGTCAACGATCTTTTCACATCCCCCGAGATTCACTGCCGCAAGCGATTTTAACTGTGCAAGTGGAGTGAGGTCACTTAAATCGCGATTACTCTGCGACGACGCAATGAGTTCCCTGAGGGAGCTCAACGCGGCAATCGGGCTCAGATCTTTGACATGCAGCGAATCGAAAGTCATCCCCACAACCTGTCCATCGGCAATCGTCGGCGTCACAGCACCGTCCCATTCCGGATTGCGGCGTTTTATTTCGGCTGTAAATTCGGTGACCTGTTCTTCGGGTGAGAGTTTCGAGACGCGATCAAGCCAACCCGGAGCCAGCGACGTGTTTTAATCAGGGCCGTTTGATGAGGGCGAGCCGACCGTGTGTTTCAATGTCTCTCTCACCGCCTCAATCGCCAGTGATACTCGAAATCCGATCAACGTACCCGAGTATGCTGCGGTCTCTGGGCAGCGAGATGTCGACCGACTACTCGTAATGGACGAGTTCCAGCAGCCACCTCGCGTCACATGCGGAGCTCCGGCGATCGAGGGCTTGATGGGGTCGACTGCGAGTTGTCCGTGTAGCTGGCCGTAAAACGTTGGATCCCATGCATCCTGCACCCATTCCCAAACGTTGCCATGAACATCGTAAAGACCGAATGGGTTTTCTTTCAGCTCACCCACCGCATGTGTGCGCTCGCTTGAGTTTTCATAGAGCCAGGCGGCCTGCAGTCTGTCCTGATCGTTCTCACCGATCCAATACTCAGTTGTTGTACCGGCACGGCAGGAGAACTCCCATTCTGCATCCGTAAGTAGACGGTAGGCCTTGCCGTCGGCTAGCCCGTGCACTTGCCCAAGCTTCACGCAGAATCGGGTGGCCTCGTCCCAGCTCACTTTTTCCACAGGGAAGCTGCTCGTGTCCAAATCGGCAATTACATCTTTGCTGGCCCCCATCGGCCCAAAACGAGAAGGGTTCCTTCCCATGACGTGTTCAAATTGGCCTTGAGTCACTTCATGCATGCCAATGTAGGTAGCTTTCGTCAAAACGACCTTGTGCTGGGGCCCTTCGCTGTTGATGGTTTCCTGCCATAGTTTGTCATCGCCTGCTGATCCAAGAGCCTGTGCAATCTCCTCCGGTGAGCTTCCCATCATGAACTCGCCCGGCGGAATGAGGACAAACTTCATGCCGAGAGAGTTCGTGTACTCGACCGGGACGTTGAGGTACTTCGCCCATGCTTCCTGATGCTGCTTCGCCTGTTCAGCATTGAACGGCGCGATGGCCGGTGCTGGTGCATCGGTGGGCCAGCCGTGCCAGCCGGTTGAAGAATTTGAAATCTGAGGTTTGAGATTTGAAATTTCAGAGGACGGCAAGTTTGGATTGAAGGTGAAGTCTTCTGATTTCGCCTTGACCCACTTCGCCCCGACGATCTTGCCGTCTTGGCCGTTGCCGCTGGCGTCTTTGAGAACTTCGCCGCCGCCTTCGTCGAAGTTGTACAGGGCGAGCGTCTGGTCGTCGCTCGCCACGCTCGTCACGGGGGCGAAATTGTCGGTGTACCTCGCCACCTTCGAAATGCGAACCTGATCAATCCGGCCTTCGAACAGTTTCTTTCCGTCGCCATCGCTGCCCAGTCGCAGCTGCTTCATCTTCCACATCTTCCACTTCATCCCCTCGTGGGCTTCGGCGCGGCGTTTTCCCTGCCAGATGCCGTTAATATAGTAGTGCATGTGCGACCCATCGAACACGAGGGCGCGGTGCTCTCGCACTCCGGGGGTCAGCGGACCATAGGCTGTTGCATACGTCGTCGTCCCCATGATCTGGGCTCCGCTCTGGCGCTGGCCGGAGCCAGTGTGTGGCCCATCGTACAGTTCCATGATCTCCCACGGCGTTCCGCCGCTGGTCAGGCTGACGGTGATCCCGTTGTCGCTGCGCGGGGCGGAGGTCACGAACGCCTCGATCGTGAACTGCGGGAACGACCAGTCAACCGGTGCGAACTCGACATAGTCATCTTTGCCATCGAAGTTCAAGCCTGTTGTGAGTTCGGTGGCGGGGAGTGTTGGGATCGGAGCCAAGAGCCAGGCATTAAACTGCTTCCGGAACTGCTCCGCGAGATAGGGCGACATGATTGCCGCAATGAACAGCACACTCAGCAAGAGCACCGTCCGCCGTTTGCGGCTGCGGGCTTTTTGCAACTCCGCAGGGGACAGCCTGGAGTATTCCGCAGTTCGCGCAGCGAAGATTGCTTCTGCTGGTGTTCGATAGACCGGCTCACCCGTAGAGTTTGCAGGCGTTGTGGGGACTCGGGCGGCTGACCCCGCCCCGCTCGCTGGTTTGCTCGCCGGGATACATGTCACCTGCCCGGTGAGTTGCAGTTCCGTCCGGCATCGTCCCAGCAGCTCCGCGACTTCTTTGGCCGACTGAAAGCGGTCTTCCGGCTTCTTCTCCAGCAGCTTGTTGATAATCCCAACCAGCCAGTCAGGAAGCTCCGGCACGATCTCCTGCAGCGCTCGCGGAGTGTCCTCGGCGACTCGACGCAATACAGCCACCGTGCTGGGAGCTCGAAACGGAGGCCGGCCGCAGCCCATCTGATACAGCACGCTGCCAAGGCTGAAGAGATCGGTGCGGTGATCCAGCGGTTGCCCCATCGCCTGCTCGGGAGCCATATACATGGGAGTGCCGGAGATCACGCCCGATCGAGTCAGGCTGGCATCGTCGGAGGCTCGTGCCAATCCGAAGTCGGTGATTTTCACTTTCTGCTCAACGTCACCTTCGATCAGGATGTTGCCGGGCTTGATGTCACGATGAATCAGGCCCAGGGCATGAGCGGCCGCGAGTCCACTGGCGATCTGTTGACCGAGGTACAGAACTTCCGGTACATCAAGAGGACCATTGCCGTCCAGCTTTTGCTGCAGCGTCTGTCCATCGATGAATTCCATCACCAGATACGGCAACGGCTGTTCTTCAACGCTGTGAACGGCGACGATGTTGTCGTGTCGGATAGCTGCGGCAGAACGGGCTTCTCGCAGGAATCGCTTGCGAGGCGGGGAGGTGGCGGCCATCTGAGAATTCATCACTTTGATGGCGACATGGCGATGCAGCTTCTCGTCAAATGCCTTGAAGACGACTCCAAAGCCGCCCTGACCGAGCACTTGCAGGATCTCGTAGTGCCCCAGCGTGCCGATGGAACCCGCCTTGGTCGATGGCTGCAGGAAGCTCAGATCCACACGGAGATCATCCTCGTCGTCACTGTCATCCTCTTCGGGCCCTGAAACTCCGAGAATCGTGTTGGCCGAGATGTCGGCGGAACCCTGTCCCCGCGGATCTGCTGCCGGAATTTCCAGGAACGAACCTGCTCCATCGTGTGACTTTAGCAGCGCAGCAACGCGGGCCACGAGGTCTGCGTTGCCTTCGCACGCTTTTTCGACGAAGGCTTGTCGTGCCTTTGGATCGGCAATTTCAACAGCAGCGTCGAAGATCACTCGTTCGTTAATTGGCATGGGATGCTCGTGGAAAATCTTAGGAAAAGCGGGTCCGTTGATTCGTGCGAAGTCCAGCGTTTGGAGGTTCGTCTATTCATCAGTGCGACGTACCACAGGAATTTACGCCAGAAAATCTTAAAAGAAAATTCAGGCGAGCGGCTGGGCGTCAGCCCTCCGAGCCAAATCCCGTCGGCAGAGCGACGGGCGTACCGTACACCCGTCGCTCCGCCGACGGGACATACTCCCCGATCACAACTCAAACAACTCCCGATGCAGCCACGCTTTGGCAAACGCCCAAGTCCTGTCCGCTGTTCTTGGCGAGATATCCATGGCCTCCGCGATTTCAGCGATTGTTAATCCGGCGAAGTATCGAAGCTGCACAAGTTCCGACGCCGTGCGATCTTCTGCGGCCAGTTTATCCAGCGCGGCATCGAGAGCGATCAGATCTTCGCGAGGTTCGGCTGCTTTTATTTCGACAAGATCAACATCTTCACGTTCTCGCTCACCGCCATGTTTCAGCCGGTGCTTGCGTCGAGCATTCTCAACCAGAATGCGCCGCATGGCTTCTGCGGCGGAGGCGAAGAAATGTCCGCGAGTCTTCCAGTGCTGAATCGAATCGGTATCCACCAGCCGCACGAATGCCTCATGCACCAGAGCGGTCGCCTGCAACGTCTGTGGAGAACGCTCATTCGAAATTCGCCGGGATGCCAGTCGCCGCAACTCATCGTACACAAGCGGCAACAACTGATCTGCCGCCAACAGGTCGCCACCTTCAATAGCATTCAAGAGTACGGTGACTTCAGACATGGAGGTCCTTTTCATGAGCGGTTCGGCGCTAGCCGCCGGTGTTGATTTAATCATAACCCGAAGCGTCAGCGAGGGATTGTTTTTGAAAAACGCGGCAGATTCTATCCCTCACTGACGTTTCGGGTTGTGAAAACCCATTAAATCAACAAGCCGCTAGAGGCCGGTGTTGATCGCGTTTTGTGAAAACAGTTACCGGTGGCTAGCGCCAATCCACTCATTCCGCAAGTCTCTTCAGCACACTGTCAACTCGTTCATCAAACAAACGTTGCCATTCGGGCGCGACGATGCAATCGCAGTCTTCCTGAGCATACCCCGTATTCTTGCGCTGAGCCTCCGTCGGAAGATAGTAAATGTAGCCGTTTGTGTATCCGGCAACGAAAGTATTGGGTGCGGGAGAACGTTTCTTGATCGCCAATCCAATCTCAACCGTCAGTTCGCCGCCAAATGTGACCATCACGAAATCCCCGATGCAAATGCCACTGACTTCCACGTTCAAAGTTGGCATTGCGGCCTCCTGATTCTGCTTCAGATGCATCCTGAGCAAATTCAGATTCGTCTGCAGTCGCGTCAATTGTTCCATGGCATGAATGTTCTGAATGTAAGCGTCCAGATTGGCGCGGTTGACTTGATCGTGTTTTGTTAAACCCTCGCGACCCTGTGCCTTTTCATGCAGATATCGCTGACTGTAATACGCCGGAAAATCCTCCGACACTTTATGCTGCACATACAGAGGTAGAAAAGTCTTCAGATTGATGTCCGTGCCTTTGAGCGACTCGATAATCTTTGCTTGTTCAGCCTGAATGGCTTCCATTCGGCTTTCCAGATCCGCGCCACGCGGAAGTGCGATGATCTCGCTGATCACTTTGAGCTTCGACGTTTCCTGTGGCTGAATCTGCCGCGCGGCTTGCAGCGTGCTGAGTCCCAGTTGATTGCCATAATGTTCTGTATCGTGAATCTGATTCACGACTTTGTACATCGCCGGGTTGATGTCTCCCGCGCAGCCTTGAATGAAGAACGCCATCGCGTTTTTGCCTGAGGCAGAGTCGCCGAGGTTTTCTTCAATCGCCTTCGACGCGAAGCCAGGAAAATCGGCCGTGTTGCCGCCACTGGGCACTCCATGAATCGGATGACAGGCAAAGTTGTAAACCAACGCGAGCGGCGTGCCGTCCATGCGATCGAATCGCAGAAGACCAATCTCCGGATCTACAGGGCCGACAGATTCCACATCTTCATCGCGCGGCATGGAATAGGCTCGACGCATGTCAACTTCGCTGCCGTCTTTCATCTTCAGTCGTCGATTCTCCATAATGCGATCTTCATGACCGCGTCCCGTACCGATTCGCACGGGCTCCAGCGCCGAGACTGCTTCTCTGACAGCTTGCACGGTCAGTTGATCGGCGTCGGCTCTTACGATGCTGTGACAGTGGCTGGCATTGACTAGAATGTTGTCGGGCTCAATCCCAACTTTCTTCAGTTCAGCTCGCACGCTGGGAAGATACTGATTGCCAATATGCCCGATGCCACCGATGGCGACAGCATCGACCGTGATGATGACTGCCGTTTTGCTGCCATCAGAAATCGCCAGCGCCTTAACGTACGACGGATCATTGACCGGGCCAGCGTCATAATCTGTGATATCAGCTTTTGCGACTCCTGCTCGAAGGGTCATCGCAGGCTTTACGGCAGCTCGTTCAGCAGTTTCATCTGACGCAGCTGTTGTGCGAAACGTCGTTAGACTCAGAACGATGGCCACAAACATTGAAGTGCCAGGCAGTGTTTTCAATGGAAAATCTCCGTGTGGATGAGTCGTTGATAGACATGCAGGCGAGTGGCAGGGCGGCAGCCGTCCGAGCAAAAGTGATAGGCATGACCAATATG